>CAJOIG010000104.1 GCA_905234575.1 uncultured Oscillospiraceae bacterium | reverse complement strand
GGGATCCACGGTATCGGCCGCGCTGATCGTGACGGCGGCCATGGAGGTAAGGCCGTAGTGGTTCGTTTCAGCGATGTAGTCCGTGACGCCGTGCCGGGCATAATAGGTGTCGGTATCGAGGTAGGTGTCCGTCGCGAGGGCGCCGTGCTTCGTGGTGTTGTAGAGGTAAACGTCCTCGGTGTCGTCGTCGGGCAGCTCCTTGGCGGCGTCCGAGGTGCCCTTGAGGATCGCGTAGTAGAGCATGACGGCATCCCACTTGGAGACGGGTACGTCCAGGACCGCGTCAAGATCCAGATCGACGCCGAAAACCTCCAGAACGGCAAGCGCGCGCTCATACCGGCCGTCGTTGTCCGCCGCGAGAAGGGCCGTCTTGACCTGCTCGCCGCGGTCGCTCAGCGCGGACTGGCCGCCAGTGACGGCGTTGTAGATCATGTTGAGGAAATCGCCGTAGTTGATGGCCTCGTCGATCTTATAGGGGAGCTGTCCCTCAACGCCGAGCTCGGCGCGGTATTTGTACATGCCGGTGTCGTCGGTGTTCGAGCCGTCGGGATCGACGACGCTGTCATACCGGAACAGGCCGCCGGAACGCAGCGCGGGATTGAGCGCCTGGAACCAGGTGCAGTAGTAGTGCCCCCAGAAGAAGTCGTTGAAGTCTTCGTAGAGCTTGTTCATGTTGTCGCCGAAGATGCCGGTGACGTTATCGCCCGCCGTGACCTCATAGGTGGTGTTGTTCATCCAGTAGTAGCGGAACAGGTAATAGCACGCCTCGACGCGCAGATACCCGTCGCCGACGTGGACGGGATCGGTCGCGTCGGTGGGGTTCACGTTCACGAGGCGGTCCGTGAGGAATTCCTCCCAGGTGTCGCCGCCGGTGGTGGCGCCGTTGTTCAGATACCAGTCGACGGCGGCGTACAGCTCGTCGGGATCATAGCCATAGGCCTCCGCCGCCGCGGCGATCTCGTCGGCAAAGTCCTCCGCGCCGAAGAGGTCCATCGCGCCGCCGATGATGCCGTCCGCGATGCCCTCGTGGTAATACACGGCGCCCGGCGTGACGGAGTTCGCGTCATACCGCAGGGCGTAGCCGTTGTAATCAACCTCGGCGTTCAGATAGGCCTGGCTCGCGGCGCTCACGACGTAGACCGGAACAGGGGTGAACTCGGTTGCCCCGTCGTCAAAGAGGACATAGCCGAAGACGTTTTTCTGAGGCGGTTCAGAAAACTCGATCTCCAGGATGTTGTCCTCGTCGAAGGTGAGGCCCTTGATGCCATCGACGGGTTCCGCGCAGTCGGAGCCGGTAAAGAGAAGCGCGCCGGTGTCCGGAGCAAAGGGCTGGAGCGCGAAGGCGTCCTCCGCGGAGGGGTCGGTGGTGCTGTAGTATCCGTAAAGGCGGAACGTCGCGACCGTCTCGTCGACAGCTAGCTCATACACGCCCGAGGCGAATACGGGGCGATTCACATAGCTGCCGGAGGCCTCCCCGGATGCGGAGCCGGAAGCCTCCCCGGATGCGGTGCTTTGGGCGCTGTCCGAGGAGGCGGACGAGGCCTCGCCGGAGGCAAAGGCGCCGAACGTCAGCGTCAGGCACAGGCACAGCGCCGTCAGCAGGCTGAGAATGCGTTTAGCGTTCATGCGGATTCTCCTTTCGATTTAGCGCGTTGCTTCGCTGTAACCATTATAATTGTATCTACCGCAGACTTCACGACACTTCTGTCACAAATAATGACAAATATAAACGAAGTGAAATCAAAATCGTCGTGATAAGGCAAAGTGCAGCTCTGAAAAGGGATCAAAAATAAATGAAATGTAAGAATATTGGTGAAATTGTTACTCTTTTTTGATGTACTTGGTTAAAGCTGTGTGGTAATATCCAATTGTAAGAGGAAATACATCGTGTGATGCAAGGAGGAACAGCATGAAGAGGATTCTGAGTATAGTTTTTGCGGCAGCCATGGTGCTGATGCTTGGCATGGGTGCCTTTGCCTCCGGGGAGGCGTCCGGCACATCGTCGTCGGAGCCGCCGGCTGTGGAGATCTCCGGCCCCGTGACCGACGAGCAGGGCGGCTGGATGTACACAGTTGAGGACGGGGCGATTACCGTCATCCAGGCGCCGCAGTACGTCAAGGGAGAGATGGTCGTCCTGGTGCCCGGCATTGTGGCCGGTCAGCCGGTGACGGCGCTCGGAAACGGCGGCGCCGTCATGTCGAACAACAAGCTGGACGGTTCCTGGGTCCTGTTCCCGGAGGAGCTGGGATACATCGCGGATTCGGCGATCCATGACTTCAACGATACGGTCGCCTGGGTCATTCCGGCGTCTGTGGCGGTGTCGGACGCTCCCTGGCTGAGCTGCTCCGGTTACGTCATCACGGCGCCCGGATCTTCCGCGGCGGTTTCCGCCGCGCTCAACGGCAAGGATGTCGCGGACATCGCGGGCCTTGCTGTGTTCGCGGTGGAGAATAACGAAAACGGCTCCGTGATCCCGGCCGGCACATACTATGTCCCGGAGGACGTCTACGGGCTGCCCACCTATATCACCGTCAGCGCGGCGGAGGGGTATAAGATCGCCTCGATCACCGTGGACGGTAAGACCACCGAAGTGACCGACTTCCTGCAGGAGTACACGTTTGCGTACACCTTCTCCGCGGATTCTGCCGGGATCAGCGCCTCGTTTGCCGCTCTGGAAGAGGGGGAGACGGAGGCCCGCTCGTTCTCGTCTGGAACGGAATACGCCTATACGGATCTGAATCCCGCCGCGGTGGCGGACGGCGCGGAGCTTCCCGACGACCTCTACTTGGTCCAGGATCCTAATGCCAAGGTCACCGATTACGTCCACGCGTTGGGCGTCTCTACAGGCGTATACTATAAGTACGGCGAGAGCCTGTACGAGGAGATCTATTCCTCTCAGGCGACCGAGGTCGAGTATCTTACCAAGGCAGAGGTCATCAACGGCGTTTATGAGACGCAGGGCCTCGTCTACGGCGAGGACTATGACATCATCCGCCTGCACAACTACTACGCGAACCTGACCTCCGGTCCGTCCCGGGGCACGATCATTATGTACTGCACATATCTGTACAAGATGGTGGACGAGAGTTCGGCCGACGGCTCCCCGCTGGACGGGGAACTGGTCTACTCCGCGGACAACGTCGACCACGCCTCCGTCTTCGCGCAGGGCGAGGGCGAGTACACCATCGACGACCTGATCGTGTACTGCTATACCGGCGGCCGCGGCCCCTCGGAGTCCGGCAACTTCTATGGCGTCGGCTCCCAGGTCCATGTGGACGGCGGCACCGAGGGCAAGATCGCCGTCAGCGATATCCACTACGATACGTCCATCCTGCGGCTGAACCGTCCCCAGATCCTGGGCACAAACAACTCCATCTACTCCACTGGCCGAGGCCTCGCCATCATTAGCGGCGGCGATATTTTCGCGGCTTCCTCCGGCGGCCATGGCCCCTATGTATCGCAGGGCGGCCAGATCATCCTCAATACTGACGGCACGAACCTCATCAACGCCGACGGCTCCGTGAACATCACCGATCCCGAGGCCAGTGAGATCCCGGACTACTCCTATGCCGCTATGGGACAGGACGCGAACGGGAACAACTCTCTCGTACTCACC
The DNA here is from genome assembly GCA_905234575.1 of uncultured Oscillospiraceae bacterium. Lineage (GTDB taxonomy): Bacteria > Bacillota > Clostridia > Oscillospirales > Oscillospiraceae > CAJOIG01. The sequence continues at coordinate 3,385 of CAJOIG010000104.1, read as the reverse complement.
GAGCACCCCGATGACGTGACGGTCATCGTCTCCGGACTGGACGCCGGCACGGCGCTTGCCACCGATAAGGGAGGCGGCACCATTGTCGCGAATCAGGTGGTCACCAAGTGCTACGGCCTCCGCTCGGCCGGCGTCTATACCATCGGCTACTCCGAGAGCTGGGTCTACGTCTTCAACTCCGACTGTACGTCGAACCTTGACGCCGCCCTGTGCTCCGCTTCTGCGGGCTATGGCTACGCGTTCAACTGCCGCCTGCAGGGCTGCATGGGCCTGAAGGTCCGCGCCTCCGGCAACACCAATACCGAGGACGCCGGACTATGGGTCGAGAACTGCCGCATCGCCGCGAGCTACGACGCGCAGGCAGAGGAAGACGCCTATGTCGTCGGCTCCCCCGACGAGTTCATCGACCTCATCGGCGCGGAGGCCGGCATCGAGCCGCAGGGCGCAAACGAATCCTACGCCGATTATCTGACCCGCGCTGACGCGTCGCTGTACGATTACATCGTCAATCGGGGCGGCTCCTACGGCTCTTCCATGAACATCTTCATCGACCCTGCCAACACCCCGCATTACAACGAGGGCGGCATCACCTGGTGGTATCTCGACCGCTCCAAGACCCCCGGCTACTCCGGCGGCAACAAGTTCGCGGTCATCTACTCCGACGGTTCCCCCGCCGTCGTGAACGTGGATTCCTGCCTGCTGGTGAACGACAACTACACGAACTACGGTATGGAGTCCGCGTGGTGGAACGGCCTGACGCCCGAGGAGCAGGCGATCTATACCCCGGCGGACAACCTGATCTGCTCCGCGGAGAACAGCGGCAAGCTGAACGTCACCTTTGTGAACGAGAACAGCTCCACCAAATGGGACGTCACGGGCGCCTCGGACGAGACCTGCGAGCTGGTCGGCGACTTCTATATTGCGCCTAAGAACACGAACGCCGTGAACGCCACGCTCGTCAATTCCGAGTGGACCGGTACGGTCATCTACGGCGATCCCGCGCTGGCCACCTCCGGCGAGATGGGCGATGAGGCCGTGGGCTCCTCCAGCATCACGCTGACGGAGGGGTCTGTCTGGACCGTCACAGAGGAGTGTGTCGTGAACGAGCTGTCCGTAGATGCGACGTCCCGGATCATCGGCAGCGCGACGCAGAACGCGGACGGCACATGGACCGTGCGCCCTGCCGAGGGGACCGTGTCCGCTTCCGGAGAGGCTGTGTCCGCCGAACCGGCGAAGTGATTTGCTTTTACGTAAAACAGAAAGGAGAGAATAAAACATGAAGAAAAGAAGTTTGGCACTGGTGCTGGCGCTGTGTATGTGCCTTGCCCTGACCACAGGCGCGTTTGCCTCCGGGGAAGCGTCCGGAGAGGCCTCCGGCGGAGCCTCGGGCGGCGCGTCCTACGCCTATACCGTCACAGCCAACGGCGTCGAGACGGCAGAGGGCAGTGATCTTGCGCTGTCCGTTCCGTTCGACGCGGCCGGGATCTCCGGCTTCGCGGCGGAGAGCAGTTCCACCGGCCTCGTCGCCGTCCAGGGCGACGACACGACGGAGGGAGCGGTATCGGTAACGCTCGGCGGCTCTGGCGAGATGTTCGACGCCGCGGACCTTGCGATCTATCCCAACGCGCAGGAAAAGCTGGGCTTTGCGTCCTTCGACTCCAAGGCGGATATGGGCGGCGCGGCGCTTGCCTCCGCCCGGGGCGGTGCGTACCTTGAGCTGGATGGCGTTTATGCCGTCGGGCAGACGGGCCTTCTGTACGCAGGCAGTGATTCCGACCGGTATTCCGGCTCTGACGACTCGGCCTATATCGACACGGTTGTCGTGGCGCGCGATTCCTACCTGGAGAGCGAGAGCGCCACGCCCATCAACGAGGGAAACTGGCCCCACGCGACCACTCTGATGGTCCGCGGCGCCAACCGCTCCGCGCTCTCCGTCGGGGAGAGCGAGACGTATTATTACGGCACCGGCGTCGTGGCGGACGGATGGGCGGCCATGGCGACCGACTCCGCCGTCGGCATGGGCCTCGACATGGTGGCTTACAACAGCTACGCGGCGACCCGGCTCGGCGGTTACTGCTCGTATTCCGACAGCCGCTGCCGCGACTTCCTGTACGGCACGACGTATGAGTCCGCGGAATACGGCTCCATCATCGCAAACTTCGGCGAGCTGTACATCCTGGGCACGGACGACGCCGCTTATGACACGAACACCATCCGTGCGGCCTCCGGCGGCACGGAGCTCGCCGTCCGCGCGTCCATCGATCCGCTGGCCTTCGCGCACGAGGACGATATCGTTTCGGGGTCCTCGGTCACGGGCTTCCGCAACGCGGTCATGATGCATGTCCCCGATATCATGGGCGGCGGCGCGAAGATCTCCGACGCGAAGGGCATCCTGTATGTGAAGGACTCCACCATCGCCACCTCGGAGGAGCTGGCGCCCGAAGACTATGCCACGGGCGAATACATGGAAGCCTGGATCGCCAAGGCGGGGGAGGCAAACTACGCCTACCTTGAGTACACCCGCGGCGCGACGGTGCTGATCCGCTCGGACAACGCTCTCATCCATCTGACGAACGCGAATGTCGAGTCCTATACCGGCGTTCTCATCCAGTCGGTGCTGAACGCCGACGCCCATGGCAACTGGATCCCGGCCGACGCCGAGGTGTCCGACCGTATCGGCATCGACGTGATCGTGGACGGAACGACCGCTCTTGTCGGCAACATCAACCACGAGGACTATCACCGAGCCATGAACATCACCCTGATGGATGACGCCAGCCTGACGGGCGACATCTTCACCGGCACGGTCGATACATGGCATGCAAAATTCGCGGACTACATCGACTCCGGCGCGAATTTCCTCCGCGATCTCGACGGATATGACACCGTTTGGGGCACCAATGTGACCCTCAGCGGAAACGCTGCCTGGACGGTGACGAATACCTCCAATATCACCGGCCTCACGGTCGAACCCGGCGCGGTGCTGAACGGCGTCGTCACGGTGGACGGTCAGCCTGTGGATGTGAGTGCGGGCGGAAGCTGGTCCGGCGAGATCATCGTGACGCCTGCGGCGGGCGCTGTGACCGTTGCGGAAGAGACGGTTCCTGCTACAGACGGCACGGAGAATCAGAACAACACCCTGCAGGACACCGCTCAGCCTGTGACCGCAGAGGAATACGACGGGTACGAAGCCTATCTCCGTGAATATATGACAAACTATGCCGGCAACGGCGGCGACGGCTCCGGCTTTGATGAAGGCGCACGTTCGATGGCCTTGGGAGAGCTGGACAGCGTCGGGTTTGGAGCGGACATTAATGCGTTCCCCTTTGAAATGTATGTCACGCAGTTCGGCGCCATGAGCTTTGCGGAATGGATCGCGCAGTAA
>CAJOIG010000103.1 GCA_905234575.1 uncultured Oscillospiraceae bacterium | reverse complement strand
ACCGTGTGGTGCGCGCCGCCCGCGGTGATCCAGCACTCCACGCCGGTGGTGAGGTCCGGCATCGCGCGCCACATGACGCGGGCCACCGGCAGGTTGGGCATGGGCATGATGGGCTTGACGGCCTCGATATCCTGGACGATCAGGCGCATCCTGCCGCCCATGTCGATGAGGCTGGCCACAATGGCGGGACCGGCCTTGCCCTCGAACACGAGGCGGGCGGGGTCCTTCTCGTTCATGCCGATGCCGAGATGGTGGGTCTCGATCCGGGGCCTGTCGGCCGCGAGGCTCGGGCAGACCTCGAGCATGTGCGCGCCGAGGGAGTACTCTTGCCCCTCGACCAGGTGGTAGGTGTAGTCCTCCATGAAGGCGGAGGCGCCGTTGCCGTTTTCGCCCATGGCCTTGAGGATGGCGGTCATGGCGCTGACCTTCCAGTCGCCCTCGCCGCCGTAGCCGTAGCCCAGCGCCATGAGGTGCTGGCTGGCGAGGCCGGGGAGCTGCTCCATGCCGTAGAGGTCCTGGAAGGTGTTGGAGAAGGCGAGGCAGCCCTCGCGGTCCATCATCTTCTTGATGGCGATCTCTTCCTTCGCCTGGTAGCGGATGGCGGCGGTGTTGTCGGTGGCGACGTCGTAGGCTTTCTCATACTCGGCGACCAGGGCGTCGATCTCCGCCTCGGTGACCTTGTCCATCTCCTTGACCAGATCGCCCACGGCCCAAGTGTTCACCTGCCAGCCGAGCTTGATCTGGGTCTCGACCTTGTCGCCCTCGGTGACGGCGACTTCGCGCATATTGTCGCCGAAGCGCATGACCTTCATGTCCTTCGACACGGCGACGCCGACGGCGGCCTTCATCCAGTCGCCGATGCGCTTGTGGACCTTCTCATCCTTCCAGTAGCCCGCGACGATTTTTCTGGGCTTGCGGAGTCTTGCGCCGATGAAGCCGTGCTCCCGGTCGCCGTGGGCGGCCTGGTTGAGGTTCATAAAGTCCATGTCGATCTCGTCGTTCGGGATCTCCTTGTTGTACTGGGTGGCGAAGTGGAGCCAGGGCTTCTGCAGGTCGCGCAGGCCGTCGATCCACATCTTGGACGGGGAGAAGGTGTGGCACCAGGTGATGATGCCGGCGCACTCGTCGCGGAAGTTGGCCTCCTTGACGACGTCTTTGATCTCCTTGTTGGTCTTGGCGGTCACCTTGTAAACGAGGGGATAGGGCAGGACCCTGGACAGCTCCTCCGCCATCTCCTTCGCGCGGGCGTCCACGATCGCCAGGGTTTCGGGCCCGTAGAGGAACTGCGAGCCGACGACAAACCAGAATTCGTATTTACGCATGTTCTGTGTTCTCCTTATTTGATAACTTTCAACGCCTTGCGGTCGATGGTCAGGGCGACGAAGAGCAGGAAGATAATGCCCTTGATCAGCTGCTGGGTCTGGGACTCATAGCCCAGCATGACGAGGCCGTTGTTGAGCACGGTGTACATCAGGGTGCCGACGATGATGTTGGAAAAGCGCACCTTCGCGCCGCCGGTGATGGGCAGGCCGCCGAGAACGAGGGAGATGAGGATCTGGGTCTCGAGCTGGTTGCCCGCAGTGGCGGTGATGGAGCCGACCTTGACCACGTTGACGAAGGCCGCAAGGCCGGTGAGAGCGCCCGCCGCGACGAAGACGAGGAACTTGACTCTGTCGGTCCTGACGCCGGAGAAGCGCGCCGCGATCTCGCCGGAGCCGACCGCCTTGACGTCGTTGCCGATGCGGGTGAAGCGGAAGAGGAACCAGGCGACGAGCAGCACCGCGACGGTGATCGTAATCTTCAGCCAGTTCTGGTCGAGGGCCTTGATGGCGGCGCTGGCGGGGACGGCGGTCTCCGTCGTCAGATAGGCGCAGACGCCGCGGAAGAGGTACATCGTGCAGATCGTGATAATAAAGCTCTGGAGCTTGAACTTCACATGGAAGAAGCCGTTGATCGCGCCGATGAACGCGCCGGTGAGGACGCCGCCGAGGATGGCGAGGGGGATGCTGATAAAGGAGAGCTTGCTGACGACGATCGACGCGAGGCCCAGGGTGGAGCCCTCGGTAAAGTCGATAGAGCCGAGCGTCATAACGAAGAAGACGCCGGTCGCGACGATCATGGGGTAATAGACCTGGCTCATCAGCAGGCGCAGACGCTTGGGTGTCAGGATCTTGCCGTCGGTCATGATGTTCATGACGAAGAGAATGACCACGAGGCCGATGAAGGGCAGCATGCCCTTGAAGGTATCGCTGCTCAGGAAGGTGCGCAGCTTGGAAGGTTCCTGTTCATTTTTCACGGTATTAGACATCTTCATCGCCTCCTTACACCATTTTCGCGATCAGGTCTTCTTCGCTCAGGGCGGGGTCGCGCAGGAACTCGCCGTTGAGCTCGCCGTCCTTCATGACGATGATGCGGTCCGCCATGCCCAGCAGCTCGGGGATCTCCTCGGAGATCATGATGATCGACTTGCCCTGTTTGCGGAGCTCGGCCATGAGGGCGTAGATCGCCTGCTTGACCTTGACGTCGATGCCGCGGGTGGGCGAGTCGAGCACCAGAATATCGCTCCCCTTGCCGATCCAGCGCGCGAGGACCACCTTCTGCTTGTTGCCGCCGGAGAGGTCGGAGACGAACTGGCCCACGTTCTGCATCTTGGTCTGCATGTCCTTCGCGTGTTTGTCGGCGAAGGCCGTGAGCTTTTTCCCGCTCAGCAGGCCGTGGCTCGCCAGGTCGTCGATGGACGGGAGGACGATGTTGTTGCGGATGGACTCGTTGAGGATGACGGACTCGTTGTCGCGGTCCTTGGAGGCGTAGGCGATGGAGTGCTTGATGGCCGTCGGGATGTCGTTGATCTGCGTGCCGTCGGCGAGGGTGACGGTGCCGGTGCGTTCCCAGGAGGCGGCGAAGATCGCCTTGCCGACCTCGTGCATGCCGCATTCGGACAGGCCGCCGAAGCCGAGGATCTCGCCCCGGTGGAGGTCGAAGGTCACATGGCTGATCTGTCCGGGGACGCTCACGTCCCTGACGGAGAGCACGACCTCGTCGGAGACAGGCTCGCCATAGTCGGTGCGGTAGTAGGCCGAGCCGATCTCGCGGCCGACCATGAGGCGCTTGAGATCGTCCTCGGTCATGTCCTTCGTCTGCACGGTGGCGATGAATTCGCCGTCGCGCAGGACGGAGATGGTGTCGGTGTGGGTGAGGACCTCGCCCAGGTCGTGGCTGATGAAGATGACCGAGCGGCCGTCGGCCCGGATGGCGTCCATGATCTTGTAGAGCTCGAGACGGCCGTTCTGGGACAGGGCGGTGGTGGTCTCGTCGATGACGAGGATCTTGGGCTTCATGTAGGTGCCCTTGACGATCTCGACCAGCTTGCGGTCCTCAAAGTTATAGAGGTCGATCATGTCGGCGGCCTTGATGCGGCCGAAGCCGTACTCGTCCAGCAGGCGCTGGGCCTCTTTGTTCATGGCGCGGGTGTCCTTGACGCCCATGTGCATAAAGGGCTCCTCATGGCCGAGGAAGATGTTTTCCGCGACGGTGAGACCGGAGAGGGTACCCATCTCCTGCACGATGATGGCGACGCCCTCGTTGTTGGCCTCGACCTGGTTGCGGCAGTGGAGCACCTTCCCGTCCAGGGTGAAGGTGCCGCCGCCGATGGTGTAGATGCCGCAGAGCATCTGGGAGAAGGTGGACTTGCCGGAGCCGTTTTCGCCGATCAGGGCGCGGATCTCGCCGGCGTCGATGGTGAGGGAGACGTCGTTGACCGCGTGGGTAATGCCGAAGCGCTTGTCGATATGCTCGGCAACAAGAAGGACTTTGTTTTCCATATCCGGCACCTCACTTTACCACGCTGCCCTTGGCGCCGCGGGCGGTCAGGGAGACAATGGCCAGCAGCGCCGCGCCGGTGACGACGTTCTGGATCGTCGTCGGAGCGCCGAGTGCCACAAAGCCGTTGAAGATGATCGAAATAATAAACTCGCCGACAATGATGGCGGTGATGGGCATTTTATATTTGCGGAAGGCCACGCCGAAGAAGGTGCCCATGAGCGGCTGGAAGTTGCGGCTCATGGTGCTCATGCCGGTGAGGGCGGTCATCGTCGTGCCGTAGGAGACCGTGAGAATGGCCATGATGCCGACAAAGAAATGGAGGAGCATGAAGCCGATGAGCTTGTACTTCTTGACGTCGATGCCCATATTCTTGGCGGTGAACTCATTGGAGCCGATGGCGTTGCAGTAGGTGCCGATCTTGGTGTAGTTGAGGATAAAGTACATCAGCAGGAACGCGAGGCCCGCGAGGATGATATTGCCGGGCGCGCCGGAGAAGAAGCGCAGCTCCGGAGCCAGCGTCTGCTTGACGCCGCCGGCCACAAAGACCGCGACGCTCTCAAAAATCAGCATCAGGCCGACCGTGACGATCATGGACGGCACGTTCAGGTTGTTGTACAGCATGCCGATCAGAAAGCCGATGAAGGTGCCACAGCCGAGGCAGCCGAGAATAAAGCCCGCGTAGCCGAACTTCTGCGACAGGATGACGCCGACAATGGAGGAGAGGACGATATTCGCGCCGACAGCAAAGTCAAACAGGCCCATTACGACGATGAAGTAGAGCCCGCAGCCGCCGACGGAGTAGATGATGGAGGATTGGAGATAGGTATAGAGATTGGAGAGAGAGCCGAAGTTCGAGGGGGTCAGGATCTTGAAGACCCCATAGAAGAAAATGAGCATCGCGCCCAGCAGGATCAGGCCGTAGTACCTGCTGGTTTTCAGCTTTGCGATCGTGTTTGACATGTTTTGCCTCCTAAAAAAGGGTGCGGGTAATTGGCCCGCACCCTGTTTGCAGTGATTGACTTACTTCGCGTGGCGGGCAACGACGTCCTCAACGGACAGATCGGCGCAGGCCTGAGCCAGGGCGTCGTAGTCGAGGCCGGCGAGCTCAACGATCTCGTCACCGTAGTAGGGCAGCTCCTCACCGGTGAAGTACTGGGCGTAGTTGGCATAGTCCTCAGGGGAGGCAACGAACATGTAGGGGAAGACCATGTCATAGAAGCCGTCGGTGGAGGTGGCATAGTTGCCCTTGATGGCGTTGTAGACCATCAGGAAGGCGAAGAAGGGGTCAGCGTAGTGTCCGCCGGACTCAGCGGCCATGGCACCGGTCTCGAGCTTGACGTCGAGGTCGGGCAGGAAGTCGGTGGAGACAACGGCGATCTTGCCGGTCAGGCCCTGGGCCTCGATGCCGGCGATCGCGCCGAGGAGGGTGTCGCCGCCGCCGCCGGCGACGATCAGAGCGTCAATGTCGGGGTTGGCCTGGATGATGGCTTCGGCAGCCTGACGGCCGGTGTCGGTGGTGGTACGGCCGTACTGGGGCTCGAGGAGGGTGATCTGGTCGTCAGCGTGCTCGGCATTCCAAGCCTCAACGCCGGCCTTGTAGCCTTCCCAGCGGCCCAGGAAGGTGGCGTCGCCCGGCTCCCAGCCTTCAAGGCCGATCTTGCGGCAGCCCTTCTCGCCCAGGATGGTGACGAGGGTCTTGCCGTTGTCGAACTCGGACTCATGCACGGCGCCGACATAGTAGGGGGACACGCAGGCCTGCTTGTACTCGTCGGGGTTGGCATTCTCATCGATCACGCGGAAGAACTGGGCCACATAGACCTCGTTCTCGTCGCAGGTCTTGATGACGGAGCCCATCTCGGCGGACGCGGAGTTGCAGATGATGATGCCGTCGCAGTCAGCCAGAGCGAGGGTTTCCGCGGAAGCGGTGACCTGCTCGGAGATGTGGGCCTGGTCGACCCACTGGGTCTCGACGCCGAGGGCTTCCGCCGCCGCGTCGATCATGCGCTTGCACTCACTGCCGAGGGTGTCGGTGGAGCTCCAGATGGAGATGCCGATTTTGATCTTGTCACCCGCCGCGAAGGCCGGGACGGACAGGCTGAACATCAGCGTCAGGACAAGAACCAGTGCCAGGATCTTTTTCATGATTTTTCCTCCATTTCCTATTTTGCTGTGATGATTTTGTATCCGAACACATTCGGATTTTCTGG
>CAJOIG010000102.1 GCA_905234575.1 uncultured Oscillospiraceae bacterium | reverse complement strand
AGCACCTGGATCGACGCCGCCCGCGCGGTCCCGGCGTCCCGAATGTCGTCCATAAAAAATCACCCATACCAGTTTGCCCGGTATGGGTGGGGATTATTGCAGGAGCGATCAGGCGTCGTAGGCCGCCTTGACGCATTTGTAGGTCATGTAGCAGTCGAGCTTCGACGTGGTCTCGAAGGGCGCGTGCATGGAGAGCACGGGCACGCCCGCGTCGATGGTGTCGATGTCCCGCTGGGCCATGAACATGGCGACCGTGCCGCCGCCGCCCTGGTCGACCTTGCCGAGCTCGCACATCTGCCAGAGAACGCCGTTCTCCGCGCAGAGGCGGCGGATATAGCCCACGAGCTCCGCCGAGGCGTCCGACGCGCCGGACTTGCCGCGGGCGCCGGTGAACTTGCACAGGCCCACGCCGTAGTTGATCTTCGCGCTGTTCTGCTTCTCGCTGACCTCGGCGTACAGCGGATCGAGCGCCGCCGTCACGTCCGCGGAGATGCAAAGGCTCTTCGAGAAGCACGCCTGCACGGAGCAGGTCCCGCCGATGAGACGCTCCATGAAGCGCTCGAAGGCCGCGCTGCGCATGCCGGTGACGCCCTCGGAGCCGATCTCCTCCTTGTCTGCGAGGATGCACACCGCCGTGCACTCGGGGGCCTCCGTCTCCAGAATGGCGGCGAGCTCCGCGTAGGCGCAGACCCGGTCGTCCTGGCCGTAGCCGCCGATCAGGCTGCGGTCGATGCCGAGCTCCCGCACGGGGAACGCCGGGACGACCTCCAGCTCCGCGGAGATGAAGTCCTCCTCCACGATGCCGTAGCGGTCGTTCAGGAGGCTCATCACGGCGAGCTTCACCCGGTCGGAGCCCTCCCCGGCGTAGGGCACGCTGCCCGCCAGCAGGCAGAGCTTCTCGCCCTCGATGAGCTTGGAGCCGGTCTTGCCCATCTGATCCGCGGCCAGGTGGGGCAGAAGATCCGTGATGACGAACTGCGGATCGTCCGCGTCCCGGCCGATGACCACGTCCACCGTCTCGCCGGAGCGCAGGCTCACGACGCCGTGCAGCTCCAGGGGGATCGCCGTCCACTGGTACTTCTTGATGCCGCCGTAGTAGTGGGTGCGAAGATAGGCCAGCTCCGAATCCTCGTACAGGGGGATCTGCTTCAGGTCGAGCCGCGGGGAGTCGATGTGCGCCGCCGCGATGACCGCGCCGTCCGCCAGGGGGCGCTTGCCGCCGACCGCCAGGAGCAGGCTCTTTCCGCGGTTTACATAATACACTTTCTCACCGGGCTGGATGCCTGGGTGATCCTCCGTCAGCGGACGGAAGCCCGCGGCCTCGGCCAGGGCGACGGCCTCGCGGACCGCCTCCCGCTCGGTGCGGGCGGCGTCCAGGAAGGTCATGTAGTCCGCGGCGTAGTCCTCCAGGGCCGCGCGGTCCTTCGGGTTGATGACGTCGTACCCGTTTTTCTGCTGGTAAAACAGCTCGTTTTTGATCTCGTCCATGTTTATTCCTCCAAAATCGTTGTAAATAGAGCCTCGCAGCGGCGGCGGAATTCCTCCATGGTCCCGTCGTTGCGGAGCGTATGGTCGCAGTTGGTTTCAAAGTATTCGTCCGGCTTCTGGGCGCGGATGCGGAGGCGGGCGTACTCCGCCGTCACGCCCTCCCGGGCCATGAGCCGGGCCACCCGGGTCTCCTCGGGAGCGGTGACGCCGACAGTGACAATTCCGTAATCCATGAGATTGGTATCGAGGATGTTGATGGCGTCCACGGCGGCCAGGGTCCCGCCCGCCGCGGCGTGGTCGGACAGGAGCCGGTCGATCTCCGCCTCCACATAGCGGTCCGTGATGCCCCGCAGGTCCGCGAGGGCCGCAGGGTCGGAGAATACCAGCTCGCCCAGGCGCTTGCGCTGGAGAGTCCCGTCCTCCACCGCGCCGGGAAAACGCGCGCCGATCTCCGCGAGCATCGGCCCGCAGGAGGCGCAGAGCCCATGATACACCGCATCGGCGTCGATGACAAGTGCCCCGTGCTCCGCGAGGACGCCGAGGGCCGTGGTCTTGCCCGTGCCGCTGCCGCCGGTGACGCCGACGACGGTCAGCCCGTCGATGAGGCGGCGGCGGATCATTTTTTCCGGCAGGGCGCCGGGACGCAGGACGGAAAGGCCCGGTCCCGCCAGGGAGACGATGGTGCTCTCCGTGCCGAGGGAGCAGGGGCCGCCGTCGATCACGGCGTCGATCGCGCCGTCGAAATAGGCGAGCACCTCGTCCGCCGTTTTGGGGCTGGGCGCGCCCGAGGGGTTCGCGCTGGGCGCCGCCAGGGGCACGCCGCAGGCCCGCAGGAGCGCCAGGGTCTTTTCGCTGTCCGGGCAGCGCAGGCCGACGGTGTCCCCGCCCGCCAGCACGATGGGCGGGATGCCCTCCGCCGCTTTCACGACGATGGTGAGCGGGCCGGGCCAGAAGGCCTCCGCCAAAATGCGCACGCCGGGCTTCACGTCCGCGCCGTACCGGTCCAGGGCCTCGGGCCCCGGAACCATGAGGGACAGGGGCTTCACCGCCGGGCGGCCCTTCACTTCGTAGATGCGCTCCACGGCGGCGGCATCCAGGCCGTTTCCCGCGAGGCCGTACACCGTCTCCGTCGGCACGGCGACGAGGCCGCCTGCGCGGATGATCTCCGCCGCTCGCTCGATGTTGTCAGTGATCGTTTCCGTTTTCATGCTTCCGCCTTCAGTTTTTCCGCCTGGTCGGCGGTGATGAGCGCGTCGATGAGCTCGTCCAGGTCGCCGTCCATGACGCTGTCGATCTTATACAGGGTCAGGCCGATGCGGTGATCCGTCACGCGGCCCTGGGGAAAATTGTAGGTGCGGATGCGCTCATTCCGGAAGCCCATGCCGATCTGGGAGCGGCGCTCGTCCGCCCGGGCCTCGGCCTGCTTCCGGCGCTCCTCCTCCGCGAGCCGGGAGGCGAGGATCGAGAGCGCGCGGGCCTTGTTCTTGTACTGGCTGCGCTCGTCCTGGCACTCCACCACCGTGCCGGTGGGGAGATGGGTTACGCGGATGGCGGTCTCGGTCTTGTTGACCTTCTGCCCGCCCGCGCCGGAGGAGCGAAACACGTCGATTCGCAGCTCGGACGGGTCGAGGGAATACTCCGTCTCCTCCAGCTCCGGCAGCACCGCCACCGTCGCGGTGGAGGTGTGGATGCGGCCCTGGGTCTCCGTCTCCGGCACGCGCTGGACGCGGTGGACGCCGCTTTCAAACTTCAGTCGGGAGTATGCTCCCTCCCCCTCGATGACGGCGCTGACCTCCTTGATGCCGCCGAGGGCGGTCTCGCTGAGGTTCGCGATGGACACGCGCCAGCCGCGCTTCTCGGCGTACATGGCGTACATCCGGTACAGGCTGTGGGCAAATAGCGCGGACTCCTCCCCGCCGACCCCGCCGCGGATCTCCAGGATGACGTTTTTCCCGTCGTTGGGGTCCTTGGGCAGCAAGAGCATTTTCAGAGCGAGCTCCCGCTCCGGCAGAGCGGCCTCCGCGGCGTCCAGCTCTTCCTTTGCCAGGGCGCGAAGCTCGGAGTCCTCCTCGGCGTCGAGAAGGGACCTCGCCTCCTCCGCCGCCGCCTTCACGCGGCGGAGCTCCCGCCACGCCTCCACGACGGGCGAAAGCTCCTTCTGCTCCCGGGCGAGCCCGGCATAGCGCGCGGCGTCGGAGTAGACCTCCGGCGCGTTCATCTGCGCGGTCAGCCGCTCATATTTCTCTTCGATCTGCGATAGCTTTTCGTCCATACAGTATCCTTTGCAGACGCGGTTTTACCCTGGTGACGGGCCGCTGTCGTCGAAGGGTATGCCGGCAACAATCTTCGACGACGTTGCGCGGCACACCCTTCTCCTCCACGGCCTCGCCTGGGACACGAGGTAGTCTCGGTGGCGGGCCTCTGTCATCAAAGGGTAACCCGGCAACAATCTTCGACGACGTTGTGTCGGCACACCCTTCTCCTCCACGGCCTCGCCTTTGGCCGGTTCCGCGCGCCCGTCACCAAGGTCCCCGGCCGCCGATGTACGCCGCCGGAAATCACACCATCGCCGGGGTGGTGCGCCAGTCGGAGCCGCCGCGGCGCTCCTCGATCACGTCGTAGCCGAGGACATAGAGGTCCCGGGCGTCCGCCGTGCGCTCGAACACCGCGCGGTCCGCCTCGGGCAGATCCTTCGCCGCGGCGGGCTTCGTGATGACCGGGAAGCTCTCCGGTACCTGCCGCAGCAGCGCCCGGCCGCGCTCCGTGGAGGCCAGCAGGCGGGCATACCCCGGCCGGCCGGCGGAATCCTCCGCCCGGACCCCCAGGGCCGCGCACATCACCATCCGGCGCAGACGGCTGAGGGGATACCGCTTCGTCTTGACGGCGGAGAGCACCGCCCCGACGGACGGCTCCGTCCGCACGGCGCGGTACAGCCGGTTCTCCAGACCCTCCGTGGCGTCCGGCAGGGCGGCGAAGTCCTCCGGGCGAAGCGCCCGCAGGCGGGACAGCAGCGCCTCCTCCAGGGACGCCATCGTCACGGGGCCGCGGCCCTCGTCCATGCGCTCCCGGGGCATGCTGCGGGCCCCCGCCGGAACGTACGCCGCGATGTCCTCTCCCGCCTCCATCATGGAGCGGAGCTGGCTCGCGGAGCGCTTCGGGCCGTCGGAAACGCTGTCGTGCCCCACGTCCGTGCGGGGCGTCGTCAGCGGGATCATATCGGAGCGCAGGGAAAACAGCGCCTTCAGGTACTCCACCGCGAGGGTGTTGTTCGGCGACTCCAGAAGGCGCGCCTCCTGCCCCAGGACCTCCGCGAGCACGCTCTCCCGGGCGGCGGCAAAGGAGCTGCCCCAGGCCGCCATGTGGTCCTTGATGCGCTCGAGGTTCTCGGGGTCGGCGGCGGCCAGGGCCAGCGCCGTCAGCGGCGCGAGATCGCCGCACTCGCTGCCGAAGGCAAGATGCGTCACAAAGCCCAGGCTCTCGAGAAGGCTGACGCCGCCGAAGGCAAAGCGCTCCGCCGAGGCGAGGCACCAGGGCAGGGGCAGCTCGATGACGAGGTCCGCGCCGCAGCGGGCCGCGGCCTCCGCCCGGGAGTGCTTGTCGAAGACCGCCGGGGCGCCGCGCTGGACAAAGTCGCCGCTCATGACGCACACGATGGGCGTATCCGGGCCGCCGGCCTGCTCACGGCTGCGGCGGAAGTGCTCGTAATGGCCGAGATGGAAGGGGTTGAACTCTCCCACGATGCCGATCACGCTCATTCTTCTCACCTTCCTCTTGCGTTTTTCGGAAATTGCGGTAAAATAAATGTGTTGTGCCTCTATTTTACACGAATTAAATTATTTTACAAGACGAAAGGACGCGACCATGAAAATTCTTGTCATCAACTGCGGCAGCTCCTCCCTGAAGTATCAGCTCCTCGACATGGAGGGCGAAAAGCTCCTGGCCAAGGGCCTGTGCGAGCGCATCGGCATCGGCGGCCACCTCAGCCACAAGCCCCAGAACGGCAAGCCCGTCTTCGACGAGGACGTGCCCATGCCCACCCATACCGAGGCCATCGCCGCGGTCCTCGATAAGCTGACCTCCGCCGAGTACGGCGTCGTGGCCAGCATGAGCGAGATCGGCGCCGTCGGCCACCGCGTCGTCCACGGCGGCGAGAAGTTCGCCGAATCCGTCCGCATCAACGACGACGTTATGGCCGCCATCGCGGAGTGCATCCCCCTCGCTCCCCTCCACAACCCCGCGAACATCACCGGCATCGAGGCCTGCAAGGCCGTCATGGGCGACGTGCCCCAGGTCGCCGTGTTCGACACCGCGTTCCATCAGTCCATGCCCGGCAAGGCGTTCATGTACGCCATCCCCTATGAGTATTACTCCGACCTGAAGGTCCGCCGCTACGGCTTCCACGGCACCTCCCACCGCTATGTCTCGAAGCGCGCCGCATCGAGGAGCTGAAGCTCATCTCCTGCCACATGGGCAACGGCAGCTCCATCTGCGCCATCGACGGCGGCAAGTCCGTGGACACCTCCATGGGCTTCACCCCCATCGCCGGCCTGCCCATGGGCACCCGCTGCGGCGACATCGACGTCTCCATCCTCGAGTACCTCGCCCAGAACACCGGCAAGGACGTGAAGGAGCTGACGAACATCCTCAACAAGAAGTCCGGCGTCCTCGGCGTGTCCGGCGTGTCCTCCGACTTCCGCGACCTGGACGCCGCCGCCTCCAAGGGCAACGACCGCGCCGCCCTCGCGCTCGACATGTTCCACTACGCCGTCGCGAAGACCGTCGGCGCCTACGTCGCGGCCATGAACGGCGTGGACGGCATCATCTTCACCGCCGGCATCGGCGAGAACAGCGCCTCCACCCGCGCCGCCATCTGCGAGTACCTCACCTATCTCGGC
>CAJOIG010000101.1 GCA_905234575.1 uncultured Oscillospiraceae bacterium | reverse complement strand
CTCGCTGGCGCAGAGGTGGTCGACGGGCAGCAGCAGGGTGACGCCCTTCTCCGCGGCCTTGACCAGCATGTCGTTGGCGTAGTCGAGACGGTCGGCCTCAAGCAGGCTCTTGCCGATGGTGTGGCCCTGGGCCTTGATGAAAGTATAGGCCATGCCGCCGCCGATGATGATGGTGTTGGCCTTCTCCAGCAGGTTGTTGATGACGGCGATCTTGTCGCTGACCTTCGCGCCGCCCAGCACCGCCACGAAGGGGCGCTTGGGGTCGTCAAGGGCTTTGCCCATAATTTCGAGCTCCTTCTGGATCAGAAGGCCGCTGACGGCGGGCAGATAGGCCGCGACGCCGGCGGTGGAGGCGTGGGCGCGGTGGACGGTGCCGAAGGCGTCGGAAACGTACAGCTCCGCCATGTCCGCGAGCTCCTTCGCGAACTCCGGATCGTTCTTCTCCTCGCGCTTGTCGAAGCGGAGGTTCTCGAGCAGGATGATCTCGCCGGGCTTCACGGCCGCGGCCTTGGCATGGGCATCCTCGCCGATGATGTCCCTGCAGAAGGTGACGGGCTTGCCGAGCAGCTCGGAAAGGCGGACCGCCACGGGAGCCAGGGTCAGGGATTCCTTCCATTCGCCCTTGGGCTTGCCCAGGTGGGAGCAGGCGATGACGGCGGCGCCGTTGTCCAGCAGATACTGGATGGTGGGCAGGGCGGCGCGGATGCGCTTGTCGTCGGTGATGGCGCCGGTAGCCTTGTCCTGGGGGACGTTGAAGTCGCAGAGAAGGACCTTCTTGCCCTTCACGTCGACCTGGGTGACGTTTTTCTTGTTGTAGCTCATGATATTTCCTCCTACAAAGGTGTTTTTGTTTTTTATTCTTGGAAGTCGCCGTCGATGGCGAGGATCCCCTTTTCCATAAGACCCGGAAAGCCCTGCTGCCGCAGCGCGTCGTAGAGGATGATCGCGGCGGAGGCGGCGAGGTTCAGGCTGCGCGCCCGGGGCTTCATCGGGATGCGGATCGCCCGGTCGGGATACCGGGCCATCAGCTCCTCCGGCAGGCCGGAGGTCTCCCGGCCGAACAGGAGCGTCGCGCCGCCGGAGAAGTCCGCCTCCGCGTAGGAGCGCGGGGCCTTGGTGCTGAGGAGCCACAGGCCCTCGTCGCCGTTTCGCTCGAAATACTCGTCCAGACTCTCGTACACGTGGACATCCACGAGGTGCCAGTAGTCGAGGCCGGCGCGCTTCACGGCGGCGTCGGAGATGTCGAAGCCCAGTGGTTTTATAAGGTGCAGAGCCGTGCCGGTGGCGGCGCAGGTCCGGGCGATGGCGCCGGTGTTTTGTGGGATTTCGGGGGCATACAGAACGATATTGTTCATAATCGGTCAAGCTCTTTCACAAAGTCACTGTTCAATCATTAACATTCTCGTCCCTTATTATATACATTGTTTCCGTTTTTGCAAGCGTTTTGACGGATTTTTTGCCAGTAAGACCGGTTTTTTCCGAAGCCGCCGGAGTCGGACCGAAAAAGTGCACAAAAACCGACGCGGCGTGGACGCGCCCTCCGATACTTTTCCATAAAAATTCAAAATATCCATCTTTTAATGAATAAACTATTGTATATTCAAATGCGACGCTATATAATTCAGTGCGTTAAATGAATTGATGGAAAGGACAAAACCAAGATGAAAAAGACCATCGCGCTCGTATGCGCTCTCGTCATCGTGCTGAGCCTCTGCGCCGCCTGCGGCAGCAGCTCCGCCCCCGCCGCGGACGCCGGCTCCGCCATCACCACCCTCGAGGCGGGCAAGCTCACCGTCTCCTCCAGCCCGGACTTCCCCCCGTTTGAGTACACCGACGACTCCGGCGCCATCGTGGGCATCGAGCCCGAGATCATGGCCCTCATCGCCGACAAGCTCGGTCTCGAGCTCGTCATCGACGCCATGGACTTCGACTCCGCCCTCCTCGCCGCCCAGCAGGGCAAGAGCGACGCCGTCGTCTCCGGCGTGACTGTCACCGAGGACCGCAAGCTCGTCTACGACTTCACCGACACCTACATCAGCATTACCCAGGCCATCGTCTCCAAGGAGGGCTCCGGCATCACTATGGAGAACCTCGGCGAGCAGACCATCGGCGTGCAGCGCGGCACCACCGGCCACATCTACGCCGAGGACGACTACGGCACCGACCACGTCGTCGCCTACGACACCTACACCACCGTCTTCCAGGCGCTCATGAACGACCAGATCGACTGCATCCTCATGGACGACGCGGTCGCGAAGGCCTACATCGCCGCGAACCCCGGCCTCGTGATGGCGGAGTCCACCTATGAGCCCGAGAACTTCGCCTTCGGTGTCTCCAAGGGCAACACCGCCCTGGTGGAGGGCATCAACGCCGCCCTGGCCGAGCTCACGGCCGACGGCACCGTCCAGGCCATCGTGGACAAGTACATGGCCGAGTGATCCGGCTCTGACCCACATCGAAAAGGGCGGCCCGCTGCCGCCCTTTTCCTCGATTCTTATGAAAGGCGAGGTACTTCCCCTTGGAGCTTTACACCACCTGGAAGGCGCTCATCACCGCGGGTGACCCGGTCACCGCGTGGCAGAAGTTCTATGTCTACTTCTACCAGGCCTTCGTCGAGGCGGACCGCTGGAAGCAGTACATCGAGGGCGTCGGACGCACGCTGTACGTCACGGCGCTGGCGCTGATCCTCGGCGTCATCCTCGGCGTCCTCGTGGCGGTGGTCCGCACCGCTCACGACCAGCAGCGCCCCGGCCACCGGAACCCGATCCTCGGCGTCCTGAACCTGATCTTCAAGGTCTACGTCACCGTCATCCGCGGCACGCCGATGATGGTCCAGCTGCTCATCATGGGCTTCGTCATCTTCTCCTCCAGCAAAAACTTCGCCCTGGTGGGCGCGCTGACCCTCGGCATCAACTCCGGCGCGTACCAGGCGGAGATCATCCGCGGCGGCCTCATGGCGGTGGACGCCGGGCAGAACGAGGCCGGACGCAGCCTGGGCCTGACCTATGTGGACACCATGCGCTTCATCATCATCCCGCAGGCCGTGAAGGCCATCCTCCCCGCCCTGGGCAACGAGTTCATCGTCCTTTTGAAGGACACCTCCCTCATCAGCGTCATCGGCGGCAAGGAGCTGCTGTACGCCGCCCGCGCCGTCGTCAGCCGGACCTACGAGGCGATGTTCCCCTTCCTCGGCACCGCAGTGATCTACCTCGTGCTCGTGATGCTGTTCACGTGGCTGCTGGGCATCTTTGAAAGGAGGATGAGAGCCAGTGATCTACGTTAAAGACCTTCACAAGAGCTTCGGGAAGCTGGAGGTCCTGCGCGGCGTCTCCGAGCACATCGAGCAGGGCGAGTGCGTCGTCGTCATCGGTCCGTCCGGCTCCGGCAAGTCCACCTTTCTGCGCTGCCTGAACCTGCTCGAGACCCCCACCTCCGGGGAGATCCTTTTCGACGGCGTATCCATGACCGACCCGAAGACCGACATCAACAAGATGCGGCAGAAGATGGGCATGGTGTTCCAGCACTTCAACCTCTTCCCCAACATGACCATCCTCAAAAACATCACCCTGGCCCCGGTCCGCACGAAGCTCATGTCCGAGGCCGAGGCAAAGCAGGAGGCCATGACGCTTCTCGAGCGCGTCGGCCTGGCGGACAAGGCGAACGCCTATCCCGCGCAGCTCTCCGGCGGACAGAAGCAGCGCATCGCCATCGTCCGCAGCCTCGCCATGCACCCGGAAGTGATACTCTTCGACGAGCCCACCTCCGCCCTGGACCCCGAAATGGTCGGCGAGGTACTGGACGTCATGCGGAAGCTGGCGGAGGACGGCCTGACGATGGTGGTCGTCACCCACGAGATGGGCTTTGCCCGGGAGGTGGGCGACCGCATCCTCTTCATGGAGGACGGCGTCATCGTCGAGGAGAACACCCCCGCGGAATTCTTCGCCGCTCCCCAGAGCGAGCGCGCCCGGTCCTTCCTCGCGAAGGTCCTCTGACATTCTGCAAACACGAAAACCATCCGGAGCGTCCGTGCGGCGTTCCGGATGGTTTTTTGCATGCTCTCGGATCAGCGGTCGTCCGCCGGGGGATCGCAGGCCGGGAGGCGGACCGTGAACACGGCGCCGCCCTCGGGCCGGTTCGCCGCCTGGATGGTGCCCTTGTGGGTCTCGATGATCTTCTGGCAGATGGCAAGGCCGAGGCCCGTTCCGCGCTCGCCCTTCGTGGTGAAAAAGGGATCGTACAGCGAGCCGATCTTCTCCTCCGCGATGCCGGGTCCCGTATCGCTGACGCGGATCGTGACGTAGGGCCGTCCGGAGCGCTCCTCCGGCTCGGCGGTCACGCGCAGGGTCCCCTCGTCCCCCATGGCCTGGCGGGCGTTGATGCAGAGGTTCAGGACCGCCTGGGTGAGGAGCTGCTCGTTGCCGTCGATGTAGATCGGTCCCGCCGGCAGCGTCAGCTCCTGCTGGATGCGGGGACTGCTCGCCATGGAGGACAGGTTCAGCGTCTTCCGGAGGAGGCTTCCGATCTCCAGGGTGCGGAAGCCGATGTCCACATCCCGCTTGCCCATGGCGGACATGCGCTGCGTCATCTCCCGGGCGTTCTCGGACGCCTCGTAGATGTCGAGGGCGCAGTCGAAGGCGGGCGTCTCCTCCTGGTCGGCCAGCTCCTCCAGAAGGAGCATGCTTTGGCCCATGATGGGGGTGAGAAGGTTGTTGAACTCGTGGACGATGCCGCTCGTCATGACGCCGAGCTGCTGGAGCCGCTCCGTGTGCGCGAGGCTCTGCTGCTGGCGGTTGATCTCCTCCATAAGGTCCGCCCGCTCCCGGACGGCCGCGAGCTCCAAGCTGTTCCGCCGGTTCACGAGCAGCACCCAGCCCGCGAGGAAAAACAGGATGAGCACGCCGCCGATCTCCAGGAGGAAGACGCCCGTGACCTCCTGCAGCATATCCGACAGGAAGGAATCGAACTCGCGGAAGCTCACCGCCGTGCCCAGCATGAGCGTATTCCCGCTCTGAATCACCGGCGCCATCACCACCAGGGTCTCGTCCGCCTCCGCCGTCTTGCTCCAGGGAAGCCGGGCGACGTAGTACGGCTCCCGCCGAAGATCCAGCGTCCGAAGGTCCTTCAGTACGCTGGGATCCAGCGCCGGGAACCGGGAGAGGAGCTCCTCCTCCGAGCAGGTGTCCTCCCCGAAGCTGCCGGCATAGGAGAGGAAATGCCCGCTCCGGTCCAGCAGGAAGAGGATGCCGTTCTGCCCGACCCGGGAGACCTCGCTCAGGTAGGCGAACGCCGAGCGCACCGTCAGACCGTATTCATAGCGGAAGCCCAGGGAGGACTCCGCCGTGAAGATGAACCAGTAATCCCCCGCCTCGTCCGCGCGCAGGATCGCCGTTCCCATCGGAACATCCTCCGCCGATTCCAGGGGAAGCGCCGTGCCGGACAGGGCAAGCAGCCCTCCCTGCGGGGAAAACACCGCCACGAAGCCGCTCATGGTCGGACGCAGCAGATCCGGCCGGGACATTATCCACCACAGGCCCGCCGGGTCCCCGCTCTCAAGATAGGTCTCCTCCGCCCAGAGAAATTCCCTCCGATGCGTGAAGTCCTCCACCTGGCTGTCGTAGGCGTTCAGGATCCAGTCGATGCTTTGGGCGCCGGAGGAGGCGATGCTTTCAAGGTGGCGGCTCTCATAGAGAAGCATGCTCTCCCGATACCGCTCATACACATTCACCACCCGGAACAGCCCGGCCGCGATGAGAAACAGCGACACGACCAGCAGTGGGATCATCCAAAGCGTTCTTTTTTGTCTCATTATTTACAATCTTTCCCCCAAAAGCGGCGTTCGGCCCTTGTTTTCAGCCAATTATTGGTGTATACTATGCTTAGATTTTAATGTACCGTTTGATCGTTTGTCAACTGTTCCGCACGATCATTCTCAGGAGGGTATCGCTATGGCTCCAAAAGCGCTCATCGTGGAAGACGACGAGGCCGTCCGCAACACGCTCGCCAAGGTCCTCACGAGCAGCGGTATCCACTCGACCATGACCGCTACCGGTCAGGAAGCCGTCGACCGCCTTGGCAGCGAGTCCTTCGACGTCGTGCTGCTGGACCTCAATCTGGACGGCATGGATGGCTTTGAGGTCATCCACACGCTCCGCGACGCCGGCAACCAGATTCCCGTCATGATCGTAAGCGGACGTACCGAGGACGTGGACATGCTCTACAGCCTGGAGATCGGCGCGGACGACTACATCACGAAGCCCTTCAATCCCGTCACCCTCGCTGCAAAGGTCAAGGCCCTCATCCGCCGCTCCCAGGCTGCCAGCGCCGCGGCCGCCATCGAGGTCGGCCCCTTCCGCTTCGACAACGAGACCCTGAAGCTCTTCAAGAATGGCGCCGAGCTCCCCCTCTCCGCCAAGGAGAGCGCGATCATGAAGCTCTTCCTCGACAACCCGAACCGCATCTTCTCCAAGTCCTCGCTGTACGACCTCATCTGGGGCAACACCAGCGTGGACGACTCCGCCATCGTCGTGTACATCAACCGCCTCCGCAACAAGATCGAGGACGATCCCAGCCACCCGGCCTACATCCAGACCGTGCGCGGCCTCGGCTATCGCTTCGTGACGTGAACTCTTTAACGATTTCTTTGTTTAATCCGCTAAAAACCCCGCAGGTTCCGCCTGCGGGGTCGACATTTCTGCCAAACATTTTCCAGCGCTCCGGGTTCCGTATTGACTTTTTCCCCCCGTCACATTATATTAAGAATAATTTTATGGAAAGAGGTTTTCTGTTATGAACACTAAGAAACTGCTTGCCCTGCTCATGGCCGCCGCCATGCTGCTGGCGCTGCTGGCCGG
>CAJOIG010000100.1 GCA_905234575.1 uncultured Oscillospiraceae bacterium | reverse complement strand
CCCCCTTGCAATTTTGAAATCTGTCCTTTATACTGAAGCCACTGGTGGGGAAAAGTGGTGTGAAGTGCATCGATTTCCCACATAGTGGGGCGGAGGTGAAGCCGGATGACAGGTGAATATCAGCATTCCCTGGACGCGAAGGGTCGTCTTTTCATCCCGGCGAAGCTGCGCGAGGAGCTCGGAACGGAGTTTTACGTCACGATCTCCGCCGATACCTGTCTCTGCGCCTACAGCGCGGAAAACTGGAAGATCTTTTCCGACAAGATCAGCGCGATGCCTTACAGGGACCAGCGCAAGATGCGCGCTCTGCATGCCTTCGCCGCGAAATGCGAGCTGGACGCGCAGGGCCGCGTTCTTCTGCCGCAGACCCTGCGGGACTTCGCGAAATTCGAGAAGAACGTCACCGTCCTCGGCGCGAACAACCACGCGGAATTCTGGAACAGCGACCTGTGGGCGGACATCCGCGCCCGGGAGATGTCCCCGGAGAACATCGCGGCGCTCATGCAGGAGCTTGACTTCTGATGGAGCATGTCAGCGTTCTGCTGGAGGAGTGCCTCCGCTATCTGAACCTCCGTCCCGACGGAGTCTATGTGGACGGCACGCTGGGCATGGGAGGACATTCGGAGGCCATCGCCTCCCGCCTCACCACCGGACGCCTGATCGGCATCGACCGGGACGACCGGGCGCTTGCCTTTGCCGGACGCCGGCTGGCGCCATACGCGGACCGCGTGACGCTCTGCAAGGGCAATTTCAGCGACCTCGGCGCGATCCTCGACCGCGCGGGCGTGGAGAAGGCCGACGGTATGCTGTTCGATTTGGGCGTGTCTTCGCCCCAGCTCGACGTGGCTGAGCGGGGCTTTTCCTATTCGAAGGACGCGCCGCTCGATATGCGGATGGACGAGACCGCGCCGCTGACCGCGGCCATCGTGGTGAACGAATGGAGCGAGGCGGAGCTCCGCAGCATCTTCTGGCGCTACGGCGAGGAGCGGTATGCCGGGCGAATCGCCCAGGCCATCGTCCAGCGGCGGGAGAAAACGCCGATCCGAACCACGGGGGAGCTCGTGGACGTGATCCGGCGGGCGATGCCCGCGGCGGCGCTGCGGGAAAAGCAGCATCCCGCCAAACGGTGCTTCCAGGCGCTTCGCATCGCGGTGAACGACGAGCTGGGCTCGCTGGAGCGGATGCTCGCGCAGGCGCCGGACCGGCTGAACCCGGGCGGCCGGCTCCTGGTCATCAGCTTCCACTCGCTGGAGGATCGCCTCGTCAAGGAGGCCGTCCGCAGCCGGGAAAACGGCTGCACCTGTCCCAAGGACTTTCCCGTGTGCACCTGCGGCTTTGTGCAGACGCTCCGCAGCGTCACCCGCAAGCCGGTCGCGCCGACGACGCAGGAAACAGAGAGAAACCCCCGGGCCCGCAGCGCGCGGCTCCGGATCGCAGAAAGGGTGTAGGACCATGAGCGCGACGAAAAACTTCAAAAGCTATAATTTCGTCACCGGTGCGGTGGATGGGACCCTGGCCTACGATTTTGGGAATCCCATGTACTTCCCCGAGGAGGAGATCTACGAGACTCCGACGCTCCAGGCGCCGCCCCGGGAACAATTCTGGGTCCGAGAGGACGTGCGCGAGCGCGTGCAGACCGCCGTTCGCGGACGGCAGGGCTTCTCGCCCCTCGCCTTGTTCGGCGTTCTGTGCGTCGTGGCGGTGCTGGTGCTGGTGCTGCTCGCGCAGATCCAGCTCGTGGGCATCTCCCAGAACGCCGCCGCCCTGGAGACCCGCATCGCGGAGCTGCAGACAGAGCACACGAAGCTCACGGCGGAATACGAGACGATATTCAACCTCAAGGCCGTGGAGGAATACGCCGTCGGCGTCCTCGGCATGCAGGAGCCCCAGGACGACCAGATCCAATATCTGACGAGCGTGTCCTCCGCCGATAAGGCCGTGGTCCTCACGAACGGCGGCGCCCGCCGGGTGGATCTCGGCGTGGACGACCTCCTTACCTCGCTGCTGGAATATTTCCGCTGAGGAACAAAGTATACTGGATATTGCAGGACGGCATTAAGTATGCTATAATACTTATGTAAACTCACCTGTTTCCGGTATTCTGAAGGAGCGTTCCATGGCCATCAAGCGAAAGACCAAAAACGGGCCTGTTTCCCCGAATACAATGATGCTTCGCCGCACACTGTTCCTTATGATCGTGTGCGGCATAGTTGCGTTTGTGCTGCTGGGCTGGCGTCTGTTCACGATCCAGATCCTGGACCACGACCTCTACGAGGCGAAGGCGGTGGAGCAGCAGCTCCGGGAGACCACGGTCTCCGCTCAGCGCGGCTCCATCTACGACCGCAACATGAACCTCCTCGCCATGAGCGCCTCGACCCAGAACGTCTACCTCAGCCCGGCCGAGATGGTGATGTATGACGAGGATCCCGCCGTGATCTCTGCGGCCCTGGCGGAGATCCTGGACATGGACTTTTACGAGATCTACGAGAAATGCCAGCAGCGCGGCTCCTGGTATGTCACCGTCGCCCGGAAGGTGGACGACGATGTTGCGGAGAAGATCCGCGAATTCAAGGCGTCCGGCCACACCTACCGGAAGGACGACGGCTCCGTCGCCCTCGACAAGGACGGCAATCCCGCCCTGCGCCCGTATCAGGGCGTGAAGCTCGAGGAGGCCACGAAGCGGTACTATCCCTATTCGACCCTGGCGAGCCACGTCATCGGCTTCGTCGGCGCGGACGACTACGGCCTCGCCGGTGTGGAGTACTATTACGACGACCTCCTCTCCGGCACGGACGGGCGCATCGTGCGCGCCACCACCGCTGCCGGTACGGATATGCTCTTCACGGATTTCGAGGACTATTACGACGCCGAGGACGGCAAAAGCATCGTCCTCACCATCGACGAGACCGTGCAGTACTACCTCGAGAAGCACCTGCAGCTCGCCGTGGAGAACTACGACCTGCAAAACGGTGCGGCGGGCATTGTCATGGACGTGAACACCGGCGCGATCCTCGGCATGGCGTCCCTCGGGAACTACGACCCCAACAACTACCTCGAGATCAGCGAGGGCGCGCAGAAGCTCCTCGAAAACGTGCAGGACGAGGCCGCCCGCGAGGCTCTGATCACCGAGGCCCGCAACGAGCAGTGGCGCAATAAGGCCATCTCCGATACCTACGAGCCGGGCTCCACCTTTAAGATCATCACGCTGGCCATGGGCCTCGAATCCGGCGCCATCACGATGGATTCCACCTTCTTCTGCGGCGGCAGCATGGATGTCCCCGGCCGTACCGACCCGCTGAACTGCTGGAACACCGGCGGCCACGGCGCCGAGACGCTGACGGAGGCCATCATGAACTCCTGCAACGTCGCCCTCGTACATATCGGCCAGGCGGTCGGGGCGGAGCGCTTTTACGAATACGCCCGGGCCTTCGGCTTTTTCGAAAAGACCGGCATCGACCTCCAGGGCGAGTCCGGCAGCCTCTGGTGGGACGAGGACGTGTTCTTCGATCCCTGGAATCAGTCCCAGCTCGCCGCGGCCTCCTTCGGCCAGACCTTCACCATCACGCCTTTGCAGCTCATCACGGGCGTCAGCGCGGCGGTGAACGGCGGGCATCTCATGCAGCCCTACGTCGTCGGCCAGGTGCTGGACGAGGACGGGAACGTCGTGCAGCAGCATGAGCCCGTGGAGGTCCGGCAGGTGGTGAGCGAGGAGACGTCGGCTCATGTCTGCGAGATCCTGGAGCAGGTCGTCGGCAATCCCGCCGGCACCGGCAAGAACGCCTACGTCGCCGGCTACCGCATTGGCGGCAAGACCGGCACCTCCGAGGACGTCGTCTACGAGGCCCAGACGGGCACCAAGCGCTACATCGTCTCCTTCATCGGCATCGCGCCCATGGACGACCCGAAGGTGGCGGTCCTGGTGCTTTTGAAGTCCCCGGGCCCCAACTCCACCACCTATACCTCCGGCGGTCAGATGGCCGCGCCCACCGTCGGCAGCATCATGGCGGACATCCTCCCGGTCCTCGGCGTGGAACCCGTCTACACCGGCGACGAGTCCGCTCAGGTGGACCGCTCCGTCCCGCGCCTTATCGGCAAGGACATCGCCGAGGCCCAGGCCCTGGTCTCGTCCTCCGGCTTCACCTGCCGCACCATCGGCGAGGGGACCACCGTCACGGCCCAGCTCCCGCGCTCCGGCTCGGTCATCGCGGCGGACAGCGAGCTCATCCTCTATCTCGGCGCGGAGCCCAGCGGGGACGTCTCCGCCGTTCCGGACCTCATCGGCATGGACTATGAATCCGCCCGCGTCGTGCTCGGCTGGGAGAACCTCTATGTCAAGGGCGAGGGCGCCATCCTCAGCGGCTCGGCCTATGTCACGCGGCAGAGCATCGCGGAAGGGGAGGAGGTGCCCATCGGCACCGTCGTCACGGTCTCCCTGTCCGACACCAGCAACCTCGGCCACTACTGATCGGAGAAACCATTATGACGCTTGCAGATCTATTGAAGGACGTACCGGTCACGGCGATGACTGCGGACCCGGCGCTGGACGTGGCGGAGATCCGCTACGATTCCCGGCTCGTCCGTCCCGGCGACCTCTTTGTCGCCGTGGAGGGGTATCAGTCCGACGGACATCGCTTCATCCGAAAAGCGGCAGAGGCCGGCGCGGCCGCGGTGCTGTGCCAGCGCCCGCCGGAGGACGCGGCGATCCCCTATATCCTCACGACGGACAGCCGCAAGGCTCTCGCGCTCGTTTCCGCGGCATATTTCGGGCATCCTGCCCGGTCGATGACCATGATCGGCATCACCGGAACGAACGGAAAGACCACCTCCACCATGCTCGTGAAGCACATCCTGGAGGAGGTCCTCGGCGCGAAGGTCGGCCTTCTCGGCACCATCGCGAACTACATCGGCGCGGAGGAGATCCCCACGGAGCGGACCACCCCGGAGTCCTACGACCTGCAGCGCCTGCTGCGGCAGATGGTCGACGCCGGCTGCACTCACGCGGTGATGGAGGTGTCCTCCCACGCGCTGTATCTTGACCGCGTGGCTGGGATGCGGTATGATGTCGGGGCGTTTACGAACCTGACCCAGGACCATCTGGACTTCCACGGCACCATGGAGAACTACGCCGAGGCAAAATCCCGGTTGTTCACCATCTGCGACAAGGCGGCCGTCAACACGGACGATCCCTGGGCCGGGACGATGCTGGCCCGGGCCGTTGGCGCGACGCTTACCTACGGCACCCGGGGCGGGGAGGACCTCTCCGCGCGGGACATCGCCTATTCCGCCACGGGCGTGCGGTTCACCGCGGTCCGCGGAGACAAAGCGGTCCCTGTGCGTCTCGCCATTCCGGGCCGGTTTTCCGTCAGCAACGCCCTCACGGCGCTCAGCACGGCGCTCCTCGCGGGGATCCCCCTGCGGGACGCGGCGGACGCTCTGGCCACCGCCTCCGGCGTCAAGGGCCGGGCGGAGGTGGTTCCCACGCCGGGGGATTACACGATCGTCATCGACTACGCCCACACCCCGGACGCGCTGGAGAAGATTTTGCAGACCATGAAGGCCGTGACGAGCGGCCGGGTCGTTGCGGTGTTCGGCTGCGGCGGCGACCGGGACGGAACGAAGCGCCCCATCATGGGCCGCATCGCCGCCGAGAACGCGGACTTCACCGTCGTCACGAGCGACAATCCCCGCACGGAGGACCCGGACGCCATCATCGCCGCCATCGTCGCGGGCATGCCGGCGGACGCGTCGAAGATCGTCCTGCCGGACCGTCGGGCGGCCATCGCCTGGGCCATCGACCACCATGCGCCCGGGGACGTCATCGTCCTTGCCGGCAAGGGGCACGAGACCTACCAGGACGTGGGCGGCGTCAAGCATCACATGGACGAGAGGGAGATCGTCGCGGAGCATCTTCGCGCGGCGGAGCATACGACATGATACGACTGTTCATTTCATTTCTCGCGGCTTTCGGGATCGCGGCGCTGGTGGGGAAGTTCTATGTCCCCTGGCTGCGGCGCGTCAAGGCTGGGCAGGAGATCAAGGAGATCGGCCCAAACTGGCACAAGACCAAGGCCGGCACGCCCACCATGGGCGGCGTCATCTTCATCGCCGCTGTGACTGTGGTCGTCCTGACCGTGGGCTTTTCGGACTAT
>CAJOIG010000099.1 GCA_905234575.1 uncultured Oscillospiraceae bacterium | reverse complement strand
GGAGCCGTCGAAGCGCTTGAGCTTCGGCGCGGCGGCGGGCGGCTCGTTCGCGGCGGCCTCGGAGGGTCCGGCGATCAGCATCCCGACGCTCGGCACGAGGCAGGCCAGGAAAAACAAAACAATAAAGAGGATACAGGCAATTCGTTTCATGGCTCCGCCTCCCTCAGAACTGCAGGTAGATGAAGGGCTGGAAACCGTTCACCGCCATGCTCATGACGCACAGGACGAGAAGACCCGCGCACACGACGTAGGACGCGGGCTCGCCCCAGCGCCCCGTATGCGCCTTGAGCCAGGGCACGAGGGCCGTGCTGCCGACGATCCCCGCGGCAAGACTCGCCGCGGAAAGGCCCGTGAGGCATTTCTGGAGCGTCAGCGTGACGGCCGGCAGGGCCCGAAAGCCCGTAAACATCGCGGCGATCATCTCCCCCGCCCGGGGAAGATCCTCCGCCCGGAAGAGCACCGCTCCGAGAATCACCACGAGGAGCATATAGATCCGCAGCAGCGTCCGCCCGCCAACGCTCGCTTTCCGCTTTGCGGTGGACAGGACGCCCGTGCCCTCCAGCACGCAGAACAGGCCGTTCCACAGGCCCCAGAGAACGTAGGTCCACGCCGGGCCGTGCCACAGGCCGGTGAGCAGCCATACCACCGCCGAGGGGATGAGGATGGAGAGCTTATTCGCCTTCGCCCGGCCGTACTTCGCCGCCCAGGTCTTATAGAGCCGCTGCAGGGGCTTCGTCATGACCAGGGGCATGTAGAGATAGTTCCGGAACCAGGTCGTCAGGCTGATGTGCCAGCGCTTCCAGTAGTCCGTGAGGTCCAGGGCGACATAGGGATGGTCGAAGTTCTCGGGAAAGTCGAAGCCGAACACCGACGCGAGGCCGAGGGCCATGTCGGAATAGCCGGAGAAGTCGAAATAGACCTGAACAGCGTACCCCACCGCGCCGAGCCAGGCGAGCCGGGCGTCCAGCGCGCCGCCGCCGAACGCCGCATCCACGATCCCCGCCACGACGTCCGCCACGAGGAGCTTTTTCGCAAGCCCCACGATGAACCGGCGCAGGCCCGCCGCCGTCTTTTCCGGGGTGCAGCTCCGCTCGTCGAGCTGGGGCGACGCGGTCTTCCAGCTCAGGATCGGTCCGGACAGCAGGTTCGGGAACAGGGCAATATACAGCGCCGTTTTGACGAGGCTCTTCGCCACATTCTGGGGCTTGCGGTAGACCTCCAGCACATAGCCGAGGCCCGTGAAGGTGAAAAACGAGATGCCCAGGGGCAGGCCGAGGCCGGGCGCGGCGAGGCTCGTGCCGAAAAGCGCGTTCAGGTTCCCCACGAGGAAATCGAGGTATTTATACGCCGCGAGAAGCCCCAGATCCACCACGACCGCCGCCGTCAGCGCGAGACGGCGGAGAGGCTTTCTCTCCTTTCCCACGGCGCCGAGGATCCGCCCCGTCCCCCAGTTCACGAGGATCGAGACGAGCAGCACCGGCAGATGGCGCAGGGAGCCGAAGCAGTAAAACAGCAGGCTGAACGCCAGCAGGACGACGTTTTTTGCCCGGAGCCCGGGCGTCAGCCGGTAGACGGCGTACAGCACCGGCAAAAACGCAAACAGAAAGATCGCGCTGGAAAAGACCACGCAGGTCCCTCCTTCCTAAGGAAAGCGGGATCGGCCATCAGCCGATCCCGCGGTTATTCAGCACCACTCCTGGTAGTTGGAGGGCTCCTTTTTCGTCTCGGCGGGGACATAGGAGACGACCACGCGGCGGTTGGGCTCGGTGCCCGTGGAGCTCGTGGTCACGCCCTCGTAGTCCTGGAGCGCGGCGTGGATGACATGGCGCTCATAGGAGTTCATGGGCTCGAGCGCCATGCTGCGCTTATACTTGACCGCCTTCGCCGCCATTTTCTCCGCGAGATGGACCAGGGACTCCTCCCGCTTGGCGCGGTAGTTCTCGGCATCCACGTTGATGTGGGCGCGCTTGTCGCTGCCCCGGTTCACGGCGTAGTTCGTCAGGTGCTGGATGGCGTCCAGGGTCTCGCCCCGGCGGCCGATGACCGCACCGATGCCGGCGCCGGTGAGGTTCACGTCGAGGCCGCCGCCCTTTCGCGGGCTGATCTCAATGTCGGCCTGCACACCCATGCGCTCGAGAAGGCCGGTGAGGAACTCCTCAGTCTGCGCGGCCTGCTCTCCGGCGGGACGGCGGGTGCGCTTCGCGGGCTTCTCGACGCTCTCGGCTTTGGGCTCCGCCTTGGGGGCCTCGGCCTTGGGCGCTTCGGCCTTCGGAGCCGCCTTCACGGGCTCCGGCGCGGGCTCGATCTCTTCCGGACCCTCGAACGACACCCGCACGACGGCGTCCGCCGCGCCGATGCCCAAAAAGCCGGCCTTGCCGCGGTCGACGATCTCCACGGAGACATCCTCCCGCTCGAGACCCAGCTCCGCAAGCGCCTTCGCTATGGCGTCATCCACGGTCTTGCCGCGGAATTCATTGGTTTTCAGCATAGTTTCCTCCGTTTATTCGTCACCGTCGGGACGCGCGTCCTCGTCGTCCTCCGTCTCGGGCTCGTCCTCGGGCTCCTCCGCGTCGTCGAAGTCTTCCTCGTCGGCGGGAGCTTCTTCGGCCGACTCCGCATCGTCGATCTCGGCGGGCGCCTCCAGCAGGACGTCGTCCTCGGCAGTGAGGTCCACGGGGTCGTTCTCAGCGGTATAGGCTTCGCTCTCCGCGGCGGCGGCCAAGGTCTTCTCCTCGGCCTCGTCGGGGTTCGTATAGCGGTCGGCGACATAGGCGCGGCCGCGGGCATAGCGGCGGTTGCCCACCTGGGAGTCCGGGATGTCGTCCTCTATTCCGAGGGCGGCGCGCTTTCTGGCGCGCTCGGCGCGGGCCTCGGCGGCCTTGCGCTCGGCCTCCTTCTGGGCGGCGACGGCTTTCTTGTTCTTTTTGGATGTGTTCTTGTTCTCGACCGTGATGCCCTCGGCCTTCATGCGCTCGGTCTCCGCGCGCTTTGCCTCGAGCTCGGCCTCCCGGGCTTTCTCCCGGGCGATGCGGTCAGCATCCTCGATGTCGAGCTGCTGATTGAAGATGCGGGTGAGGATCACGTCCTGGATGATGGCGAACACGCTCTGGGCAATCCAGTAGATGCCCATGATGGCGGGCATGGTGAAGCAGATCCAGAGGGACACGAGGGGCATGGTCAGCATCATGCTCTTCGTGGACTGGTTGTTCGCCTCGGTCTGGGGGTTCGCGGCGTTCGAGACCTTCATGGAGAACCAGCTCAGTCCCGCGGACACGATGGGGATGAGGAACAGACCGATGTGCGCCCAGTTGAAGCGATCCCAGCTCCAGAAGCTGAAGCTCGGCGTCTGGCCGAGGTCGAGGCCCAGGAAGCGGTAGCTCATGGCCTGCAGCTTCTCCGAGAGGGCCGCGAAGTCCGCGAAATGCTCGGTGATGAACTGGGACTGGAAGATCTGCTCATAGGCCGTGGCGCTGCGGCTCGTGGAGAAATCCGCGAGCTGATAGCCGAGCTCCGTGAGCTTGTTCGCGATGGAGCCGCCCTCCGCGAGCAGCGCGGGGTCGACGCCCATCATGGTGGTCAAGGGGAAGCGGATGGCCCGGTAGAGCGCAATCAGGATCGGGAACGGAATGAGCGACCACAGGCAGCCGGACATGGGATTCACGCCCTCTTCCTTGTAGAGCTTGTTCATCTCCTGCTGATAGCGCTGCTTGTCGTTTCCGAACTTCTTTTCGAGCTCCTTGAGCCGGGGAGTCATGCGGGAGGTACGCATCATGCTCTTCTTGCTCTTGAGCTGGAAGGGCAGCATGATGAGCTTCACCACGAGGGCGAAGAGGATGACCGCGACGCCGTAGTTGCCTGCCCAGTTGTAGAGCAGCAGCATCAGCGCGCCAAAGGGTTTGGCGATGGCATCTAGCATAGTTTCATTTCTCCTGTTTCGTCAGAGGGGACGACCGCTCACGGCACGGGGTCGTAAAAGTCGTGCTCCCCCCGGTGGAAGGGATGGCACCGGCAGATCCTTCGGAGCGCGAGCCAGCCTCCCTTCGCCGCGCCGTAGCGCTCGATGGCGATGAGGGCATACTCGCTGCACGTCGGGATGAACCGGCAGCAGGGCGGACGAAGCGGGGAGATATACTTCCGATAAAAACGAACAACAGCCAGCAGCAGTCCTTTCATCAAAGCACTGCCCCCAGCTCCTGACACGCGGCGAGAAATTCGGTTTCCAGCCGCCTATAGTCGACCTGCGCCGCGCGGGTGCGGGCCACCACCACCATATCGCAGCCCGGACGGAGTCCGGACTCGTGGAGGCGATAAATCTCCCGCAGGCGGCGACGGACGAGATTTCTCGTGTGGGCCTTTCCCACCTTGGCCGTCACCGTGAAGCCGAGGCGGTTTTCCGCCGTGCGGTTGCGGCGCACATACACCACAAGGCAGGGCCGGACCGCGCTCGCGCCCTTACGGTAGACGCGGCGAAAGTCGTTGTTCGATTTCAGCGAGGAAGTAAATTCCACAGCTCGCCGTTGCAGGCTTTAGTAGCTCAGCTGCTTGCGGCCCTTGCGGCGGCGGGCGGACAGGACCTTCCGGCCGTTGCGGGTAGCCATGCGCTTGCGGAAGCCGTGCTCCTTCTGAGCGTGGATCTTCTTGGGCTGATAGGTACGCTTCATGGTGTTTTCTTCCTTTCTTTTCGTATTACTCAGCAGCGGCGTGATCGCCGCCGTAGTTGGCCAGTAACTTTGACATTATATAAAAATATTCCGGCGGTGTCAACAGTAAAAAATGCGCCGTCCCATCGGGCGGCGCAGGACTGTCAAAAAGCAACGCTTTCGGCCGGAGGCGGTCCCGGATGTCAGGCGGGGAGGTCCTCCCGGCGGAAGTATTTGCCCAGCGGACCGTAGATCAGCATGGCGACGAGTTCGGTGACGATCAGCTCCGCCAGCATGTACCAGCCGTTGTACAGCGCGGAATAGACCCACTCGTTCGTCATGGGCATGTTCATGAATTCCTCCGGCATCCACACGCCCCAGATCCACGCGCCGGTGATGAGGTGACAGACAAAGCGGAGGATGAAGGTGACGGCGATGCCCACGGCGAGAGCGGCGCGGCCCTTGCCCAGGATGCCGTCGAACACGCCGGACAGGCCGATGACCGTATACGCGAGGATGTAGTCAAGGAAAACGATGCCCACCGCCATGACAAAGCTCGCGGCGTAGCCCACGTTGTCAAGGCCGAGGATGAGCTGAAGGACGCTGAACACGAAGGCCGAGACGACGCCCCATTTCCAGCCCCAGCGGTGGCTGACGACGATGAGCGGCAGCATGCTGACGATGGTGACGCCGCCGCCGAAGGGCAGGTCGATCTTCACAAGGCTCAGGACGGTCGCGATGGCGACGAACAGCGCGCTCTCCACGAGCTTGCGGGCGGTGATGTTCTTTTTCATACGATGATTCTCCTTTCGATGGTCCGAAGGAACGAGGGACGCCGACGAAAAACTCCGTCGGCGTTCGTCCGCAGCCTGCGCTGCTGTTTCCTACGCCGGCATTATCCGGATCAGGTTCCAGGGTCCGGTCCGTCCACGGACCGTCTCAGCCGATTGCAAGGATCAGCGCCCCTTTGCGATTATGCTCGTATTCTACGCCTCGGCGGCGTCCTTGTCAACCCCCTTCCGGCAGGCCGCAGCCGCAGTATTCCTGGCGGTAGATGCCATACTGCTTCGAGAGCTGGATGGACCGGAGATAACCGTTGCGCTTTTTGAAGTCCGACGGCAGCCAGGTCACGCCGTATTCGCGCGCAAGAGCCTCCCCGATGGCGTTGAGGGTCGGGGCGTTTTTGTGCGGACTCACCGTGAGGGTCGTGCCGAAGAAGTCGTACCCCTCTCCCGCGGCAAGCCGCGCCGCCTCCTCCAACCGCAGCCGGAAGCAGACCGGGCAGCGCTTCCCGCCTTCAGGCTCTCCTTCCAGGCCCCGGACCGCCGTCATAAATTCCTCGCCGCGCCAGCCGGGGTCCAACAGGCGCACGGGCGAGGCCGTCGGCATCTGCGCGAGCAGCTCCCGCAGGGCGTCGAGCCGCTTCCGGTACTCCGCCTCCGGCCGGATATTGGGGTTATAAAACAGGAGCGTCACGTCGAAATACCGCGTCAGGTACTCGAGGACATAGCTC
>CAJOIG010000098.1 GCA_905234575.1 uncultured Oscillospiraceae bacterium | reverse complement strand
GATCCGCGCGTTCCGCGGGGAAGGAGGAAGGCCATGCCGGGTTTTCTGGAAGATAAAAGTGAAAAAAAGGTGCGGTACATCGAGCTTATCTATGACCTCATGTTCGTCTATCTCGTCAGCCGCAACGCGGACCTTTTGGAGATCCACCGGGGCTTTCTGACCCTGGAACGGTACGGGCTTTACCTCGTCTCCACCCTGGTCATCCTGCAGATCTGGTACGCCAGCACACTGTACATCAACCGCTGCGGGGACGGCAGCCTCTCGGAATACGCCGGGCTGTTCGTCAATATGTTCCTGCTGTACATCCTGGGCCAGGGCATCCGCACGGACTGGAGCGCGTCGTTTTATCCGTACACCGGCGCGTGGGCGCTGATTCTTCTCAATCTCGCGCTGCAGTACTTCCTCTCCCTGCGGAGCGGCGCCACGACCGGGACCACGGGCTCATGCTGCTCGCCGAGGCGGTGGTCGTGCTGTTGACGATGCCGGTCTATTATCTCACGGGCGTCGTCCTCACGCCGGTCGCCCTGCTCTTCGGCTTCTCCGCGGGCCTCATCACCCGGCGGTCCGACGCCCTGGTCCGGGTGGACTTTCCCCACCTGGCCGAGCGGGTGATGCTGTACGTCGTCTTCACCTTCGGGGAGATGCTCCTCGGCATCGCGGGGTATTTCGGGGACGGTTTCGGCGCGCGGGCGCTGTACTTCGCGCTGATGGCGTTTCTCATCGTGGCGGGGCTGTTTTCCGGGTACGGCTGGTTTTACGAGAAGCTCCTGGATTCCTCCCGGCCCACCGCGGGGCATGGCTATATGCTCCTGCACATCGTCATGATCCTCGCGCTGAACAATATCACCGCCGCCCTGGAATTCATGCGTCAGGACGCGGTCTCGGACCTGCCGAAGGCGTTGCTACTCGTGGGGTCCCTGCTGTTGTATTTCGTGACCCTCCTGCTGACGCAGCGCTTTTCCGCCCGGCACCTCGCGTCCCGGCGAGCGTATGTCTGGATCGCCGCGAGCTTCGCGGCCTTCTGCGGGCTGATGGCGGCGCTGTTCCAGCGTCCGATGGCGAGCATCGCCGTCACCGTGATCTTCATCTTCGCCCAGCTTGCCGCCATCCGCCGGGGCGGGCAGGAACGGGAGAAATGATCGCTTACATAAACAGGTCCGCCGGGAACGCCTGCAGGCGTTCCCGGCGGACCGGCGTTTATGTGGCTTTTACTCGGCGTAGACCGGCTCGAAATCCTCCGCGGGGTGCCCGCAGAGGGGGCAGGTATAGTCCGCGGGAAGCGTCTCGCCCTCGTAGACATAGCCGCAGATCTTGCATCGCCAGCCGACGATCATCTTCTCTGCCGGGGCCGCGGCGGGCTTGGGTTTGAGGTGCTTCTGGTAGTACGCGTAGGTAAGGGGCTCGCCGCCGGCGGTCTTCTCGGCGTCGGTGACCTCCGCGATGAACAGGGTGTGGCTGCCGAGGTCGTGGGATTCGACGACCTTGGCGCTGATGTACCCGCAGCTCATCCAGGAGAGGTAGGGCACGCCGTTTCCGTCCTCCGGCGGGGCGAAGTCCGCGAACTTGTCCACGTCCCGCCCGGACTGGTAGCCGAAGCGGGAAATGGTCTCGGGGGAGCAGTCGGTATTGAGCAGGGTCAGACAGGCGACGCCGCTGCGCTTTAGGAGCTCGCAGGTGTAGTTCTTGTTGATGACGGCAAAGGCGATGCGGGTGGGTTCGTTCGCCACCTGGATGCAGGTGTTCGTGATGCAGGCGTTTTTCGTGTCGCCGTCGCGGGTGGCGAGGACGAACACGCCGTAGCTGAGATCGTACAGGACTTTGCGGTTCATGGGGCGCTCCTTTCTCGGTCGGTGATACGGGCTTGCCGGTTGTTGTAGACGAAATTCACGACGGCCATGCCGATGATGAGGGCATAGCCGAGGAAGCTGTAGCCATCCGGGAGCTGGTCGAACAGCAGCATCCCCAGCATGGCGCTGAACAGGACCTGGGTGTAGTCGTAGACGGAGATCTCCCGCGCCGGGGCGAAGGAATACGCCGCGGTGATGGAAAACTGCCCGCCCGCGCCGCACAGGCCGCACAGCAGCAGAAACACGAGCTGCCGTCCCGTGGGGAGCACGAAATCCGCCGCGATGAAGGGGACGGTCACGAGGCAGGAGAAGCAGGAAAAGCACAGCACGATGAGCTCGCTGCGCTCGCCGTCCCGGGTGGCGCGGCGCAGGCAGGT
This sequence comes from uncultured Oscillospiraceae bacterium, assembly GCA_905234575.1. Classification (GTDB taxonomy): domain Bacteria; phylum Bacillota; class Clostridia; order Oscillospirales; family Oscillospiraceae; genus CAJOIG01. The sequence continues at coordinate 4,365 of CAJOIG010000098.1, read as the reverse complement.
GTAGGCCGCGCCCGCACCCATGCCCCCGAACACGCCGCCGACGGCGGGGAGGAGGGTCATGTTCGCGCCGGTGGGCTTGAGGATGAGCAGCGCTCCGGCAAAGGCGCCGACGACCGCCGCAACCTGCACGGGCTTGATCCGCTCTTCCAGCAGGAACCGGGAAAACAGGATGGCGAAAAAGGGCGAGAGCTTGTTGAGCATGTTCGCGTCCGCGAGGTTCAGCCGGTCAATGGCGTAGAAGTTCAGCAGCAGGCCCGCTGTGCCGAAAACGCAGCGCAGCAGCACGAAACGCCGGGTGCCGGGATGGAGCCGCAGGGGGATGCCCCGGACGCGGATAGTTATGTAAACCAATACCGCCGCGATGAAGTTGCGGAAAAACGCCTTCTCGAAGGTGGGAAGCTCGCCCGCCAGCCGCACGAAGGCGGACATGGAGGCGAAGCACAGCGCCGCCGCGATGATGCACAGCGCGCCCTTGACGCGGTTCGTCATACGTTGTAGCAGCCGCCGCCGATGAACTCCCGGGCGATGGAGGACAGGGGCACCACGTCCGCGGGGATGGGCAGGAAATAGCTTAGGAATTTCAGAAGCCGCCGTGCCTCCAGATAGGCGGGGTCGGCCTTTTCGATGGCGTACAGCATGGGCTCCGCGTAGGGGCGCAGCAGGCTCGTCTCGTACAGCAGGGCGGAGTTGAAAATGACGTCCGCGCTGTCCTGGTAGGGGAAGATGTGCCGCTCCTCGCCCCGGCGCACGGAGGGCCACATGGCGATGGTGGCGGCGGCGCCGTAGCCGCGGGTGCGGGCGTCCCGGACCATGCGCCGCAGCAGGCGGGCGTCGGTGGTGGGGATGCGGTTGTGGTCGTCGATGTTCAGCGTGGTGAGGCAGCTGATGTAGACCTTGAACTTCCGCTCAGCGGGCAGGGCGTAGGAGAAGCGGTCGTTCAGGCAGTGGATGCCCTCTACGACGAGGATGTCCCGCTCTCCGAGGGTGAGGAAGTGCCCGTTATACTCCCGCTGGCCCTTTTTGAAGTTGTACTGGGGCAGCTCCACGGTCTCGCCCTCCAGAAGGCGCAGCATGTCCCGGTTGAAGCCCTCCACGTCCATGGCCTCGAGGCGCTCGAAGTCGAACTGCCCGTTCTCGTCCCGGGGGGTGTGCTCCCGGTTGACGAAGTAGTTGTCCGTGGCAATGGGGTGCGGGGTGAGGCCGCAGGCGCGCAGCTGGGTCGCGAGCCGGTGGGAGAAGGTGGTCTTGCCGGAGGAGGAGGGGCCTGCCACCATGACGAAGCGCACCTCGGGCCGGGCGGCGATCTGCTCCGCGATGTCGCCGATCTGCTTCTCCATCAGCGCCTCCTGGGAGAGGATGATCTCGGCGGTGCGGTCCGCGGCGATCTGATTGTTCAGGATGCCGACGCTGGGGATGCCGAGCCGCTCGATACGCAGGGTGGAGGCGTTCTGGGCCTCGGATACCTTCTCGGAGGGAGTGAAATCCCCCAGGTGTTCCGGGTCCTCCGGCGTGGGCATGCGGAGGTACAGGGCGTTCTCCCCGGCGGGCAGCACCGCGTACTGCCGCAGGTAGGAGGTGTTGGGGACCATGTAGCCGTAGAAGTAGTCCACGAACCCGTCCAGCTCGTAGATGTTCACTTTGGAGCCGATGCGGTAGCGCAGGGTCTCCGCCTTTTCCGGCATGCCGTGGGCGCGGAAGAAGGCCACGGCGTCGTCCGTCTCCACGGTGCTCTTGCGGATGGGCAGGGCCAGGGCGGTGAGCTCCCGCATCCGGGCCTCCACTCGGGCGGCGAGGGCTTCGTCCGGCACGGCGTCGGCGTCGGTGCGGATGTAGAGCGCGCTGCTGGCGGAGTGATCCACGCAGACGCGGCGGATGTTCTCCCGGCCAACCACGTCGTAGTACGCCTTGAGGAACAGCAGGATGAGGCTGCGCTCGTAGGTCTGGCTGCCGGGCTTGTCGCTCGCGGTGATCATCTCGAGGGCGCAGTCCCGCCGCAGGGTGCGGTGCAGCTCCCGGAGCTTTCCGTCCCGCCGGACGAGAAGGATCTCGTGGGCATGGTTTTTCTGAAAATCCCGGGCAATGGTCTCGTAGGGCGTCCCCGCGGGATAGGAGGCGGTCGCGCCGTCCACGGTCACGGTATAGTTTTTCAGCGGTTCCATAGGCACCTCCGGAATTCTTTTTTTCTATTTTACATCATTTTATGCCGCTTGCATAGAAGAATCTCCCGCGGAGACCGCCGCTCACGGAAGCGGCTCGGTCACGGCGGCGTCCTCCCGGCGGACCCGGTCCCAGGAGAAATCCGAAAGGAGTTCGGCGGGCCTTGCGGGTTCGTCCCGGTCCCGCAGGCCGCAGAGGAAGGCCAGCTGCCCCACCACCGCCTCGGGCGTGCGCTCCCGCCGCAGGACCTGGGTGCTGAGGCTGCCGAGACGCTTCGAGAGCTTGCCCTCGCCCTCGCCGGAGGTGAGCAGCGGTGCGTGACAGTAGGAGGGCACCTTGCCGCCGAGCTGCCGGAAAAGCCACGCCTGCCGCGGCGCGGAGGAGAGCAGGTCCCGTCCCCGGACCACCCGGTTGACGCCCATGAGAAGATCGTCTGTCACCACCGCGAGCTGGTAGGCGTAGACGCCGTCTCGCCGGCGGACGATGAAATCCCCGCAGTCCCGGGCAAGGTTTTGGACGATGGTCCCGTAATGCCCGTCCGGGATCGTCACTTCCTCGTCCGGGACCCGGAGCTTCCATGCGGGGACCTGCCCGGCAGCCATCCGCTCGGCGCGCTCCGCCTCGGAGAGAGCGTAACAGCGGCAGCCTTGGTCCGCGCTCATCTCCCCGGGATGCGGCGCGGAGGCGGCCGCGAGGCGCCGGGCCCGGGAGCACCAGCAGGGGTAGACGAGGCCCCGCGCCCGCAAAATCTCGAAGGCGTCCCGGTAGAGCAACCTGCGGTTCGACTGGGCATAGGCAGGGTCCGGCCAGCCCTCGTCCCAGTCAAGGCCGAGCCAGCGCAGGTCGTCGGCCAGGGCCGCGGCGTATTCCGGGCGGCATCGGGCCGGGTCCAGGTCCTCCATGCGGAAGATGAGCCGCCCGTTTTGGGCACGGACGTCCAGCCATGCCAGCAGCATGGCCAGGAGATTTCCGAGGTGCATATACCCCGAGGGGCTCGGCGCGAAGCGCCCGACGAGTCGTTCTTTCATGCCACCATTATAGCAGATAATCACCCTATGGCAAACAAAAACCTCCCCTGCCGGAGCAGGGGAGGCGGGGAAAGAAAGAGTATCAGATGCCGCCGAAGCCGCCGGGAGGCTCGTCGCTGGGACCGAGGTCCGCGGGACGCTCGGGAGGCATCTCGCCGGAGCCGGCCGGAGCCGCTGCCGAGGCCGCCGGGGAGACCACGAAGCCGCCGCCGATGTTCTCCACGACGCCGTTCACGGAGGAGGTGCCATCGATCACGAGATCGGAGACGTAGCTCGTCTCGGTGACGTTCCAGACCGCGCCGTTTTTGAGCTCCACGGTGAGGAAGCAGGCGTCGTCGCGGCTGGCGTAGGTGTTCGTGACCATGCCGACGTCGAGGATGTTGTCGAAGGTGATGTTCCCGTCGGGGATGGCAAGCTCCGCCTCGGCGAGGGTGATGGCGCCGTCCACGGAGGCGTTGTCCAGCACCAGAGCCATGGTGGAGGTGCTGCCCGCGGCGGGGGCCATGCTCATGACGATGTCGCCCTCGAGGGCGGTGTCGTGGATGTCCACGCTGACGACGGCGTCCTCGTTCACGCCGCCGGCGCCGAGGTCGTCGTTGTCCTGGGCCTGGATGATGACGCCGGAATCATAGGAGTCCAGGGTCGCGCCGTCGCCGACCTCCAGGTTCGCGGAGCGGCCCTTGACCATGAGGGAGGTATAGGCGGAGTGGATCACGGTGCCCTCGCCGAGGACCTTGACGTTCGAGAGCATGTTCATGGCCTGGTGGGTGACGATGCCGTAGCGGTCGGAGTTCGCCACGGTGCCGCCGTCGAGGATGACGGTGCCGTTCACGGCGACGAAGGCCACGACGCCGTCATGGATGTTGAAGACGCAGTCGGTGAAGGTGTCCACGCAGGCGCCGATGGAGTACGCGCCGTAGCCGCACTCGGTGACGTTGATCTCGCAGCCGACGCAGGTGAGGGTGCCGTTCTCCACGGCGTCCACGCCGAGGCAGCCCCAGTTGCGGTTGATGAAGGTGCAGTTTTCAAAGTACTCGTCCGCGTTGTGGACCATGTTGTTCAGGCGGGTGTTGCCGTAGACGCCGAGGCCCCTGGGGGGCTGGCTCATGCCCGCGCCGGCCACCGCGCCGCTCTCGTCGTAGTCGCCCGCGTCGCAGATGAAGGTGGAGTCGTAGGCTTC
>CAJOIG010000097.1 GCA_905234575.1 uncultured Oscillospiraceae bacterium | reverse complement strand
CGTCAGATAGGGGAGCCCGCTCTCGGTGGTATAGGCGGCGCGCTGCTCCTCCGAAAGGCCGGAAAGACGCACGGCGGGCAGCCGCACGAGAACGGCGGCCGCCATGGCGATGAGCGCGCAGAGCGCCGCCGCTATGCGGGAACGAGTCATAGAAAGGTCCCCCTTTGAAGCTGCAGATCACGGGATGAATCCTTTTAAAACTATAGCGTCGAACACGGGGCGTGTCAAGTCCCGATGCGCCGCCGGAGCCGGGCCGGGCGTTTTTCGGATTTGAAAAAAATAGGACTACCCAAGCGTCGTTTTTTGTGGTAAGATTAATTGCCAGAAATAAAAGCATGAGGTGTCAGAAATGGTGAAACTCTACATCGACGGACGGGAAATCGAGGCCGTCGAGGGTCAGTCCGTGCTGGACGCGGCCCTGGCTGCCGACATTTACATCCCCCATCTGTGCTCCCACCCCGACCTGCCCGTGCAGTCGAACTGCAAGCTCTGCGTCGTGAACGTGGAGGGCGAGCCCGGCGTGCAGTGCTCCTGCGAGGTCAAGGTCCGGGAGGGCATGCGCGTCACAACGAGGTCCGAGGACCTGATGCACCGCCGCCGCCTGGCGATGGAGCTGATGCTGGCCGGTCACCCCCATGACTGCACCGGCTGCAAGCGCTTCGGCAAGTGCGAGCTGCAGACCCTGATGCAGTACCTGAGCGTCGTCCACGCCCGGATGCATCACGTCATCAAAAACTGCAACAACATCAACACCCAGAACCCCATCGTCAACCGCGAGATGGAGCGCTGCATCCAGTGCGGCCGCTGCGTCCGCGCCTGCCAGGACCTCCGCAAGGCCGGTGTCCTGCAGTACAACAAGAAAAACGGCGAGACCTACGTCGGCACGAAGAACGACCTCCCGCTGCTGGACGCGGGCTGCCGGTTCTGCTCCGCCTGCGTCGCCGTGTGCCCCACCGGCGCCCTGACCGATATGGTCGGCATGTTCCGCGAGGACGTCCCGGCGGACGACGCCCTGGTCCCCTGCCAGGTGGAGTGCCCCGCCCACATCGACATCCCCGCCTACATCCGCGCCGTCAAGGAAGGCCGCTACACCGACGCCGTCGGCATCATCCGCGAGAAGGTCACCTTCCCCCACACCCTCGGCTACATCTGCAACCACCTCTGCCAGACCGGCTGCAAGCACAAGCACGTCGGCCCGCAGTCCGAGGAGGGCCCGGCCCTGTCCATCCGCGACCTCAAGCGCTTCGCCGTGGAGAACGACAAGGACCAGACCTGGAAGACCAAGGGTTTCCGGAAGCCCCGCACCGGCAAGCGCGTCGCCGTCATCGGCTCCGGCCCGTGCGGCATGACCACCGCCTACTACCTCAACAAGCTCGGCCACGACGTGACCGTCTACGAGAAGCGCCCGCAGCTCGGCGGCCCGATGACCTCCGGCATGCCCGCCTACCGCCTGCCCCTGGAGTACGTCCAGGAGGAGCTCCAGTACATCGTCGACTCCGGCGTGAAGTATGAGCTGAACCGCGAGATCGCGGACGTCGCCGCCCTCAAGGCGGAGAACGACGCTGTCGTCATCTGCGCCGGCGTGTCCAAGGGCAAGAAGCTCCCCATCCCCGGCTCCGATTTCAAGCAGGTCTACACCGCCATCGACATCCTTGCGGAGGTCCACGCGGGCCAGAGCATGGAGAAGCTCGGCAAGACCGTCTGCATCATCGGCGCGGGCGCCGTGGGCTATGACTGCGCGCGCACCCTCATTCGCATGGGCGTCAATGTGAACATCGCCTGCCTCGAGAAGGGCGATAAGATCCTCGCCGACAAGGAGGATCAGGACCAGGGCCGCGAGGAGGGCATCGTCTCCTACGAGGGCCGCTCCTTCGAGGCCATCGAGGGCACGCCCGACCAGGTCACCGGCCTGCGGGTACATACCGTCATCTCCTCCACCTACGACAAGGCCACCGGCCGCGTCACCGAGGTGGCCGAGGAGGGCAGCCAGATGGTCATCCCCTGCGACTCCGTCATCTTCGCCACCGGCCAGCGTCCCGGCCTCGACGACTTCGAGAACTTCGGCATCGAGCTTTCCCGCGGCTTCCCCATCAACCCCGCGAACGGCAAGCCCGAGCACGTCACGAGCCTCAACGGCGTTTTTGCCGCGGGCGACGTGATCACCGGCATCAGCTTCGTCATCAAGGCCATCGCCCAGGCCCGGGAGGTCGTCCCCATCGTGGACAAGTACCTCGGCGGCGACGGCGTCATCGACGAGACCCTCGTCGAGCGCGAGCGGAACCCCGAGATCGGCGAGATCCAGGGCTTCGGCATGCTGCCGCGGGTGGAGATGCCGCTCATGAGCGCGGCCGACCGCCTCGCGAACCCCTGGAAGAGCGTTTACACCACCTACACCTGCGACGAGGCCAAGTGCGAGGCGACCCGCTGCCTCCAGTGCGACCTTCGCAAGGACATCGCCAAGACCCGTCTCTGGACGGAGTATTCCATCAAGTAAGGAGGCGCCGACATGTATCGCGAAGAATACTATTCCGAGATCCCTTCCCGGGACACCCTCGTGGCCGGGACCTGCCCCGTGCAGTGGGCCCTGGGCGTCGCCCGCGCCGCCCGTGAGGCGTCCGACGGCAAGAACGTCATGGGCCGCGACGGCATGACCCAGCTCGCGCAGATCCTCTCCGACCTCACCACCGGCAACGCCGAGGACGACGACATCGAGCTCGTCCGCGAGATCTGCGGCGTCATCACCACCACCCCCGGCTGTGAGCACTCCAGCGCCGCCGCCGCGGACATCCTGTGGTCCCTGGAGAACAACTTCATGGACTGGAACAACCACCGCCGCAAGAAATGCGCCTGCGGCGTCTGCTGGGAGAACCCGGCAGCCTCGGCCGCCGGAACGGGCGAGGGCCGTCAGCGCCGCCGCCGCCGCGGAGGCGGAAGCTCCGAGGAGTGATCCCCGCATAACAAAACCTCCCGAGACCGATGGGTCCCGGGAGGTTTTTTGCGCCGATGGGCTGTACACGAGCCGCCTGCGTCGGAGGGTATACCTCGAAAACTGCCGAATGTTTTCTCGGCACACCCTCCTCCTTGCGGCATCGATCGCACCGTGCAGGTTGTCGCACGAGCCGCCTGCGTCGGAGAGGGATCACTCGTCGTCCTTCTCGGCGGGCTGGGAGTAGACCGCCGGGGCAGCTGCGGCGGCCCTGCTGGCCTGCTTCGCGGCCTTGCGCTCGGCGCGCTCGGCCTTCTTCGCCGCGCGGCGCTTCCGGGTCAGCCAGAGGATGAGGACCACGATGCCCGCGATGAGCAGCAGCCACAGCCAGCTGTACGCCAGGGCCACCAGGATGTCGCCGAGACCGGAGGCAAAGCCCTTCAAGCCGTCCACGAACGCCGTTCCGAGGCGGGCGCCGTAGGTCGGGTCGGGCTCCGGCTCGTAGACCTTCACCTCCCGCAGATAGATGTCCACGGTGGAGTAGTCCACCAGCGCATCGTAGTGCCGCAGGGTGCCGGAGAGCCGATCGATGGTCTCCTCCGTCTCGGAGATGGCGCTCTCGATGGTGATGATGTCCTCCATGCTCTCGGCCTCGGCCAGCAGGGCCTGGAGCCGGGAGAGCTTGGTCCGCTGGGTCTCCAGGCGGCCGGCGGTGTCGTAGTACATCTCGGAAACGTCCTCGGTGTACTCGTTCAGGCTCAGGAGGTGGCAGAGCTCGCCCACCTGGGAGACGAAGGCGCGGTAGTTCTGGGCGGGGACGCGAACGGTGTAGCTGGCGCGGCGGGTGCTGCCGGATTCGCTGACGCTGCTCTGCTCGTAGTAGCCGCCGAGCTCCGCCGTCAGCGCGGCAAGGTCCGAGACGGCCTGGTCAAATTCCAGGGTCTCCATGTCGAGATTCGCGGTGTAGATGAGCTTCGCGCCGTTTTCGCGGGAGGCGTCCACGGTGTCCGGCATGGGCACGGGGGCCTCGGCGGGCACGGCAGCGCCGTTCACCGCCATGCCGTAGGCGGCCTCCTCCGCCATCTCGGCGGGGGCGTAGCTGTCGTATTCGTAGTCGTCGTAGGCGGGCTCATACTCCCGGGCGTAATTGCCCGAGGAGGCTTTGCTGCCGCAGCCGCACAGCACCGCGGTCAGCAGGAGCAGGGACAGCAGGAGCGCAAGAGTCTTTTTCATGGCGGGTTCCTCCGTTTCATTTTGTCGGTCTGTCCTCTGTGACGCGGGGAACGGAAAAAAGTTCCCGAAAGGGCAAAAACAGGGGCGGATGCGCCGCCCCTGTGGGATTCTGTTTGGGATCAGTCCTCCGCGTCGGTGGCGGAGATCAGGCCGTAGCCGCCGTTTTTCCGCTTGTAGACGATGGCGAAGACGCCGTCCTCCTCCTCGTTGCGGAAGGCGAAGAACTCGTGGCCAAGCAGCTCCATCTGGAGCACGGCCTCCTCCGGGGTCATGGGCTTGATGGAGAAGCGCTTGGAGCGGACGATGTTGAATTCCTCCTCGGGCTCGTCGTCGATCATGGGGGAGACGTCGGCCGTGCGCTCAAAGGCGCCGTCCCGCAGACGCTTTTCCAGGCGGGTCTTGTTGCGCCGGACCTGCCGCTCGATGGAGGCCACCGCGGAGTCGATGGAGGCGTACATGTCGCTCGTGACCTCGCTGACGCGATAGATCATGCCGTTGTTGCGGATGGTCACCTCGGCCGTGCAGCGGCCGCGGCTCACGCTGAAGGTGACGGAGGCGTCGCTCTCGGTGCGGAACAGGCGGTCGATCTTGCCGATCTTCTTCTCCGCATAGGCGCGCAGCTCGTCGGTCACTTCGAATTTCTTGCCGGTGAAAGTAAAGGTCATATCTCTGTACCTCCTTTGACAAAAGTATATCATAACTTGTCGGCTTCGGCAAGGGGGCAAAAGAGTTTGGCGCGGGAAATTATTGAAGAAGCTCCCGCAGGTGCGCGACGGCCCGCCGCTCCAGCCGGGAGACCTGCACCTGGCTCACGCCGAGGACCCGTCCGGTCCGGTCCTGGGTCATGCCGTGGAAATACCGCAGGAACACGGTTTTCCGCTCCTCCTCGGGCAGCGTTTCGATGGCCTGGCGCAGGGCGACGTACTCTACGAGACGCTCCTCCTGGGTCCAGTCCCCGAGGAGCTGCTCGAGGGAGACGCCGTCCTCCCCGGTCGTCTGCTGGAGGGATTCCGCGGGCAGCATCGCCGTCTCCGCCGCGGCGACCTCCTCCGGGGGCAGGCCCGCGGCCTCCGCGAGCTCCGTCACCGTCGGGTCCCGGCCCAGCGCCTGGGAGAGCTCGGCCCGGAGGCTCCGCAGCCGTCCGGCCTGCTCCTTGACGCCCCGGCTGACCTTCACCGTGCCGTCGTCCCGCAGAAAGCGCCGGATCTCCCCCGCGATCTTGGGCACCGCGTAGGTGGAAAACCGGGTCCCGTAGTCCTCGTCGAAGCCCTCCACCGCCTTGAGAAAGCCTACGCAGCCGAGCTGGAAGAGGTCGTCCGGCTCCGCGCCCCGGCCGAAATACCGGCGCGCCACGCTCCAGATGAGCCCGGAATTCTCCTCCACCATCCGCCCGGCGGCCTCCCGGTCGCCCCGCTGCGCCGCCCGGAGGAGGGCGAGCATCGCGTCCACTCAGCGCCGGACCTTTGCCGCGATGCGCTTCCGCATGGTGACGGTGGTGCCCTTGCCCGGAGCGGACTTCACCCGGAGCTTGTCCGTGAAGCTGCCCATGATGGTGAAGCCCATGCCGCTGCGGTCCTCCCCGCCGGTGGAGAAGAGGGGCTCCATGGCCCGGTCCACGTCCGGGATGCCCACGCCCCGGTCCCGGACGACGATCTCGAGGACGTTGCCCTCCAGATGGCGCAGGCGGAGCTGCACCGTGCCGAGGGTGTCGGGGTAGGCGTGGACGATGGCGTTCGTCACGGCCTCGGAGACGGCGGTCTTGATGTCCCCCAGCTCGTCCAGCGTGGGGTCGAGCTGGACGGCGAAGGCGGCGGCCGCGGCCCGGGCGAAGCCCTCGTTGACGCTGCGGGCGGGAAATTCGAGCTTGATGGAATTGAGCTGGTTCATGGTCTATGTACCTCCGGTCATTCCGCCGTCGCGGCGATCTTTACGAGCCGGTCGATGCCCGAGGCATCCAGGACCTTCAAGGGCTGGCGCCCGGCGTTCTCCACCCAGGCCCGCCCGCCGGTCTCTGCCATGAGCCGGGCCACCCGCAGAATGAGGGCGATGCCGGAGGAGTCCATGAAGGTCAGGCCCTTCAAGTCCAGGACGCAGTC
>CAJOIG010000096.1 GCA_905234575.1 uncultured Oscillospiraceae bacterium | reverse complement strand
CTGCTGGGGGAAAACGGCGCGGGCAAGTCCACGCTCATGAGCGTGCTCTTCGGCCTGTATAAGCCGGAGGAGGGCATCATCAAAAAGGACGGAAAGGTCGTGGAGATCCGCGACCCCAACGACGCGAACGACCTCGGCATCGGCATGGTGCACCAGCACTTCAAGCTGGTGGAATGCTTCACCGTGCTCGACAACATCATCCTCGGCGTGGAGCCCAACAAATACGGCTTCCTGCAGAAGAAGGAGGCCCGGGAGAAGGTTTTGGCTCTCTCCGAGCGCTATGGCCTGCGGGTGGACCCGGACGCCCTCATCGAGGACATCACCGTCGGCATGCAGCAGCGCACCGAGATCCTCAAAATGCTCTACCGCGAGAACGAGATCCTCATCTTCGACGAGCCCACCGCGGTGCTCACGCCCCAGGAGATCGAGGAGCTCATGCAGATCATGAAAAACCTCGCCGCCGAGGGCAAGAGCATCCTCTTCATCTCCCACAAGCTCGCGGAGATCATGGCCGTGGCGGACCGCTGCACCGTCCTCCGCAAGGGCCGGTACATCGGCACGGTGGAGACGAAAAAATCCTCCGTGGAGGAGCTCTCCGCCATGATGGTGGGCCGCGACGTGAACTTCCACGTGGCGAAGGGGCCCTCCGCGCCCGGCGACGTGGTGCTCGACATCGAGCACATGACCGTCGCCTCGAAGCTCCACAAGAAAAACGCCGTCCACGACGTGTCCCTCCAGGTTCGCCGGGGCGAGATCGTCTGCATCGCCGGCATCGACGGCAACGGGCAGTCGGAATTCGTCTACGGACTGACGGGCCTTGAGCCCATCGCCGAGGGGCGCGTCACCTTCCTCGGCCAGGACATCACCCACGCCCCCATCCGGCGGCGCAGCGTCATGGGCATGAGCCACATCCCGGAGGACCGGCACAAGCACGGCCTGGTGCTGGACTACACCCTGGAGGACAACCTCGTGCTCCAGCGGTATTTCGAGCCGGAGTTCACCACCGGGGCCGGCTTCCTGCGGAGGGACAACATCCGCAGCTATGCCGAGCGGCTCATCGCGGCCTACGACGTCCGCTCCGGCCAGGGGCCCGTCACCGTGGCCCGCGCCATGTCCGGCGGCAACCAGCAGAAGGCCATCATCGCCCGGGAGTTCGACAAGGACCCGGAGCTCCTCGTGGCGGTCCAGCCCACCCGCGGCCTCGACGTCGGCGCCATCGAATTTGTCCACAAGAAGCTCGTGGAGCAGCGGGACGCCGGCAAGGCGGTCCTCCTCGTGAGCCTCGAGCTCGACGAGGTGATGGACGTGCCCGACCGCATCCTCGTCATGTACGAGGGGGAGATCGTCGGCGAGCTGGACCCGAAGACCACCACCGAGGACGAGCTCGGCCTCTACATGGCCGGCGCCAAGAGGGATGAGGTGAAGGCATGAAAAAGAACATCCTCAAAAGCAACGCCGTGCAGTCGCTGATCGCGTCCCTGCTTTGCATCGTGCTGGGCCTTTTCATCGGCTGGATCGTGCTGCTGTTCATTAACCCCACCGGCGCGGGCGAGGCGATCCTCGCCGTCATCAAGAACTTCCTCAACTACTCCAAGGCGGCCCTGCGGCTGAAGAATTTCGGCAACACCCTCGTGAAGACCGCGCCCCTTCTGATGTGCGCCCTGAGCGTGCTGTTCGCCTACAAGGTCGGCCTGTTCAACATCGGCGCGGCGGGCCAGTATGTGGCGGGCACCTGCGCCTGCCTGTACGCCGCGCTGGCCTGGGGCTGGGGCTGGCTGCCCTGCCTGCTGTTCGCGGTGCTTGTGGGCGCGGTGTTCGGCGCGGTCGTCGGCCTTTTGAAGGCCTACTGCAACGTGAACGAGGTCATCTCCGGCATCATGCTCAACTGGATCGGCCTCTACGCCGCGAACATGCTGCTGTCCACCGTGAAGGAGACGGCGAGCCCCTACACCCTGCACCTCAAGGCGGAGGCGCCCCAGGCGCTGCTGCCGTCGCTCGGGCTCGGCTCCCTCTTCAACGGCAACCAGTACGTCTCCGTGGCGATCCCCCTGTCCATCGTGTTCGCCTTCGTCATTCTGATCATCCTGGACAAGACCCGCTTCGGCTACGAGCTGCGCGCCACCGGCAGCAACAAGAACGCCGCGAAATACGCGGGCATGGCGGAGAAGCGGAACATCATCCTGGCCCTCGTGATCGCGGGGGCCCTGGCGGCCCTGGGCGGCTCCTTCCTGTACCAGACGGACTACGAGCAGTGGCAGACCACCGCCTCCTCCGTCCCCGGCATGGGCTTCAACGGCATCGCCGCCGCCTTCCTGGGCGGCCTGAACCCCATCGGCACGATCTTCGCGTCGTACTTCATCCAGCACATCACCGTCGGCGGCGCGTACGTGGATAAGACCATGTACGCCTCCCAGATCTCGGACCTCATCTCCTCGCTCATCATCTACCTCTGCGGCTTCGTGCTGTTCATCAAATACGCCATCAACACCGGCATCGCCCGGCGGGAGGAAAAGCGGACCCAGAGGAAAGCGCCGGCGGACGCGTCCGGTGAGACCGGGAAAGGAGGCGAGGCGTAATGCTGCTGCTCGTTCAATACACCCTGATCTTCGCCTCGGTGCTGCTCCTGGTGGCCCTCGGCGGCTGCTTCTCGGAGCATTCCGGCGTCATCAACCTGGGCCTCGAGGGCATCATGGTCATCGGCGCGCTGGGCGGCGCCCTGGTGATGCGCTTCGTGCCCGCCTCCATCCCGTCCATCGCCATGGTGCTGCTCGTCATCCTGGGCGCCGTGGCCTTCGGCGTGGCCTATTCCGCGCTGCTCGGCGTGGCGTGCATCAACCTCCGGGCGGACCAGACCATCGTCGGCACCGCGCTCAACATGCTCGGCACCGCCGCCGCGACGGTCCTCGTCAAGGCCATGAACACCGCCGCGAACCCGGACGACGTGTCCTCCACCATCCAGTACGCCGAGGCGAAAAAGAGCTTCCTCGTGAGCATCGGCTCCTTCGAGTTCAACTGGTTCATGCTGGTCGCCGTGCTGGCGCTCATCGTCGCGTATGTGACGCTGTACAAGACCAAGTTCGGCCTGCGGCTCATGGCCTGCGGCGAGCACCCGCAGGCGGCGGATTCCGTGGGCATCAACGTCCACAAAATGCGCTGGGCGGGCGTTCTGATCTCCGGCGTGTACGGCGGTCTCGGCGGCATCTGCTACATCCTCGCCGGCGTGTCCGAGTGGAAATTCGAAAACGGCGTGGCGGGCTTCGGCTTCCTGGCCCTCGCCGTCATGATCTTCGGCCAGTGGAAGCCCCAGCGCATCGCCCTCGCGGCGCTGCTGTTCGGCCTGTTCCGCGCCCTGTCGAACGTCTACTTCGGCTTCGGCTGGCTCGTGGCGCTGAACATCCCCGGCTCCGTGTACAACATGATGCCCTACATCATCTCCCTGCTGGTGCTGGCGTTCACCTCCAAGAGCTCCCGCGCCCCCAAGGCCGAGGGCATCCCCTACGACAAGGGACAGCGATAGTTCCCGCGGAAAAAACGATACGGCAAGACCGCCCCGGATGCGCATCCGGGGCGGTCGTTTCGGTTTCGTTCATTCGTCGAGCTTGAGGACGGCGAGGAAGGCCTCCGTCGGGAGCTGGACGCTGCCGAGGGAGCGCATCTTTTTCTTGCCCTCCTTCTGCTTTTCGAGGAGCTTCTTCTTGCGGGTGATGTCGCCGCCGTAGCACTTGGCGAGCACGTCCTTCCGCAGGGCCTTCACCGTCTCGCGGGCGATGATCTTGCCGCCGATGGCCGCCTGGATGGGGACCTCGAAGAGCTGTCGGGGGATGTTCTCCTTGAGCTTTTCGCACAGACGCCGGGCCCGGGGATAGGCCTTGTCCTTGTGTGCGATGAGGCTCAAAGCGTCCACGGGGTCGCCGTTTAGGAGCAGGTCCACCTTTACGAGCTCCGAGGGGCGGTACTCCGCGAAGTCGTAGTCCATGGAGGCGTAGCCCTTGGTGCGGGCCTTGAGGGTGTCGAAGAAGTCGTAGATGATCTCGCCGAGGGGCATCTCGTAGCTGAGCTCGACCAGGCGCTCGTCCAGGTAGGTCAGGCCCTTGTAGATGCCGCGCCGGTCCTGGCAGAGGGGCATGATGTTCCCGACGAACTCCTGGGGCGTGATGATCGTCATGTTGACGTAGGGCTCCCTCGCCTCCGCAATGGCGGAGACCTCCGGGTAGTTGTGGGGGTTGTCCACGTATTTTATCGTGCCGTCCGTCAGCTCGATCTCGTAGATGACCGAGGGCAGGGTCGTCACGAGGTCCAGGTCGAACTCCCGCTCCAGGCGCTCCTGCACGATCTCGAGGTGCAGCATCCCGAGGAAGCCGCAGCGGAAGCCGAAGCCCAGGGCGACGGAGCTCTCCGGCTCGAAGGAAAGGCTCGCGTCGTTGAGCTGGAGCTTTTCGAGGGCGTCCCGCAGGTCGGGGTATTTGGAGCCGTCCTCGGTGTAGATGCCGCAGTAGACCATGCTGCGGGCGGGCCGGTAGCCCGGCAGGGGGTCGCTTGTCGGGTTCTCCGCGCCGGTGACGGTGTCGCCGATGCGGGTGTCCTGCACGTTCTTGATGCTGGCGGTGAAGTACCCGACCTCTCCGGCATACAGAGCCTCGCAGGGCTCCATGCGCGTGGGCAGCAGATGCCCCACCTCCACGACCTTATACGTCGCGCCGGTGGCCATGAACTTCACGTCCATGTCCTTTTTGAGGGTGCCGTCCTTCAGCCGCAGGAGAACGATGACGCCGCGGTAGCTGTCGTACTGGCTGTCGAACACCAGGGCCCGCAGGGGGGCGTTCGGGTCGCCCTGGGGGGCGGGCACGGCGGTGAGGATCGCGTCCAGCACGGCTTCGATGTTCACGCCGTTTTTCGCGGAGATCTCCGGCGCGTCCATGGCGGGGATGCCGATGATGTCCTCGATCTCGGACTTGGTGCGGGCGGGGTCCGCCGCGGGCAGGTCGATCTTGTTCACCACCGGGAGGATCTCCAGGTCGTGCTCCAGCGCGAGATAGGTGTTCGCGAGAGTCTGGGCCTCCACGCCCTGGCTCGCGTCCACCACGAGGATCGCGCCCTCGCAGGCGGCGAGGGACCGGCTGACCTCATAGTTGAAGTCCACATGCCCCGGGGTGTCGATGAGGTTCAGCTGGTAGTCCTTCCAGCGGAGGGTGACGGCCCGGGCTTTGATGGTGATGCCGCGCTCCCGCTCGAGGTCCATGTTGTCGAGGAGCTGGTCCTCCATGAGCCGCTCCTCCACCGCGCCGCAGAGCTCGATGAGCCGGTCTGACAGGGTGGACTTGCCGTGGTCGATGTGGGCGATGATCGAGAAGTTTCGGATGTTTTCCTGCTTCATAGCTGCTCCACCTTGTCCGCCAGGGCCCGCAGCTCCGCCGCCAGGGCTCCGGCCTCGTCCGCGGGCCGCGCGGCATCGCGGCTCTCCGTGCGGCCGAGGAGATAGTCCGCCGTCACGCCGTAGTAATCACACGCGCGGCAGAGAAAGGGCAGGCCCGGCTCCCGGGCGCCGTTTTCGTAGTGGCTGAGAAGGGCCTGGGAAATGCGAAGGTCCGCGGCGGCCTTCCGCTGAGACACGCCCTTTTGCCGGCGCAGCGCCGCCAGGATGCGGCAGAATTGCGTCTCGTCCATGATGCTTCCTCGCTTGCTTTCGTGATAACAAAGGGTATTATAGCCGACGGCGCTTTTTTTGTAAATAGAAACTTGCATTTTCCCGCCGCTGGTGATACCATATTCTTTAGTGTGAAAACCGTTGGAAGCAAAAAAATAAGAATACACAGGAAGGATGACCGACAATGTTTGAAGAACTGATCGAGGCCCTGAAGGC
Organism: uncultured Oscillospiraceae bacterium; assembly: GCA_905234575.1. Lineage (GTDB taxonomy): Bacteria > Bacillota > Clostridia > Oscillospirales > Oscillospiraceae > CAJOIG01. The sequence continues at coordinate 931 of CAJOIG010000096.1, read as the reverse complement.
CGCGGAAAAGAAGACCATCGTATTCACCGAGGGCACCGACGCCCGCATCCTGGAGGCGACGGACCGCCTTGTCAAGGGCGGCTTCCTGCAGCCCATCCTCGTCGGCGTCGTGGAGGAGGTCAAGGCCGCGGCGGCCAAGGGCGGCTTCTGCATCGACGGCGTGGAGATCCTCGATCCCGCGACCTACGAGGGCATGGACGAGATGGTCGAGAAGATGGTCGAGCTCCGCAAGGGCAAGATGACCCCGGAGGACTGCCGCAAGAACCTCCTGAAGGGCAACTACTTCGGCACCATGCTCGTGAAGATGGGCAAGGCCGACTGCCTCCTCGGCGGCGCGACCTACTCCACCGCCGACACCGTGCGTCCCGCTCTCCAGCTCATCAAGTGCAAGCCCGGCAACTCCAACGTCTCCGGCACGTTCATCATGGTCCGCGAGAAGGACGGCGTGGAGGAGAAGTACGCCATGGGCGACTGCGCCGAGGACCAGCTCGTCGAGTCCGCCGTCGAGACCGCGAAGGTCGCGAAGAAGTTCGGCATCGACCCGAAGGTCGCCTTCCTGAGCTTCTCCACCAAGGGGTCCGCGAAGGACGACACCGTCACCCTCATGGCGAACGCCTGCGCCAAGGCCAAGGCCGCCATGCCCGACGTCCCCGTGGACGGCGAGATGCAGTTCGACGCCGCCGTGTCCCCCACCGTCGGCCAGCTGAAGTTCCCCGGCTCCCCCGTCGCGGGCTACGCGAACACCTTCATCTTCCCCGACGTGAACGCCGGCAACATCGGCTATAAGATCGCCCAGCGCTTCGGCGGCTTCGCGGCCTACGGCCCCCTGCTGCTCGGCCTGAACGCCCCCATCAACGACCTCTCCCGCGGCTGCGTCGCCGACGAGGTCTACAAGATGGCCATCATCACCGCCTCCCAGGCGCTCTGATCC
>CAJOIG010000095.1 GCA_905234575.1 uncultured Oscillospiraceae bacterium | reverse complement strand
ACAAATTCTATCAATTTTGACAAAAATCGCCGGAGCACTTGGCTCCGGCGAAAGGCATAAGATCGTATATTGTTTTACTCGTTGTTCTCCCAGTTGTGCCAGACGTTCTGGACGTCGTCGTTGTCGTCGAAGGCGTCGAGCATCTTCTGCATGTTTTTGAGGTCGCCCTCGGCGGTGAGGGTGATGTAGTTCTGGGGGACCATTTCCTCCTGGGCGGAGAGGAGTTTATAGCCGTGCTCGGTCATGTAGTCCGCAACGGCGGTGACGTCCGCGGGATCGGTGTAGAGGGTGAACACGCCCTCCTCCGTCTCCATATCAGCGGCGCCGGCCTCCATGGCGTAGGACGGTCTCCTCGTCGAGCTCGTCGTCCTCGTTGTCCACGACGATGACGCCCTTGCGGTCGAAGGACCAGGACACGCAGTTCGCCGCGCCGAGGTTGCCGTTGTACTTATCGAAGGCATGCCGGACCTCGCTGGCGGTGCGGTTGCGGTTGTCGGTCATGGCCTCCACGATGACGGCGACGCCGCCGGGGCCATAGCCCTCGTAAGTAACGGATTCGAAGGTGGAGGTATCGCCGTTGCCGAGCGCCTTTTCGATGGTGCGCTTGATGTTGTCGTTCGGCATGTTGGCGGCCTTGGCCTTGGTGATGACCGCGGCGAGGCGCATGTTGTTCTTGGGGTCGCCGCTGCCGCCCTCCTTGACCGCGACGATCATCTCGCGAGCGATCTTCGTAAAGGCCTGGGCGCGCTTGGCGTCCGCCGCGCCCTTTGTCTTCTGGATATTATGCCATTTGGAATGTCCCGACATGGATTTCATCTCCTGAATTAAACATTTTACAGGGTATTTTACCATATCCGCCGGACAATATCAACCACCAACCACGAGAATTATCGACCTTTGGGGATCAGAAGAAGGCCATGGCGCCGGTCGCCGTTCACCGCCAGGATGTCATCCACCGTCGAGTGATACCGGCGGGCCAGGGTCCAGAGGTCCACGCCCGGCTCCGTCCAGATCAGCACGGCCGACGGGCTCTTCGCCCGGCCGCGCCAGGCTTCCTCGTCCTCGGTGACGGCGCAGACCGGTCGGATCACCGTTTCCCGCTCCGCCAGCGCCTCCATCTGCAGGGAGACGCGCACATCCCCCGTCCCCGGCACGCAGTAAAGATCCGCCACACGCACCCGGACGTCCCGCAGGCGCTCCCCCGGCGAAAGATCCAGCGTAAACTCCGCGGCAGAGCGGCCCCGGACCGAACAGGAACTCCCATCCGGCAGGCGGTACAGCAGCCGGATGGAAACGGACGTGCGTACGCAGTCCGATTCCGGCACGATCCCGCCGGCATCCGCCGTCCCGCAGATCAACTCGCCCTCCGCCGGAATGCCTTCCACCCGGTCCGCAACGGTCTGCCGGGAGGAGACGGACCGCACGCTCTCCACAAGGCGCAGCTCCGTCCGCTGGGGCTGAAGCTCCGTACGGTTGCTGTAAAGGTCCGAAAGATACGCAAGCGTGCGGTGCTCGCGGCAGACGCACTGGGCCGCGACATGGAATTCCGCGCGGATCCGCTCCCCCTCCTGCCCGTACTCCGGAAGATCGTAATACGCTCCGGTCAGAAAAACCGTCAGCTCCGGGCGCACGTCGTCGCCGTCCGTCGCCATCTCCATGAGCTGAGAGAACTCCGTCTCATAGCGGCCGAAGAAGCACCGGCCCTCCTCCCGATCGGAAAACAGCAGCTCCGAACGGATCCGACCACGGAAGAGGACCTTCCCTCCGACGAATTGGACGTCCTCCGTCAGGACCTCGGCGCGGCGCGAAAGGATGTGCGCGTCCACCGGGCAGCCCGCCGGGAAGGCGTAGTCGTCCGTCAGGGCAAAGGTCTTCTCCCGGACATCGGCAATGAGAAACGTCTCGGTCTGGGCGCGGAGGAGCTGGACGCCCTCCTCCTGCACGGTACCGGCGGCCAGTTCCAGGACGGCGCTGCGGTAGCAGGCGGCCTCCGCCTCCACCTCCGCCCGGATCGCGAGCTTTCGGGAGTTCACGATCCGGGTCTCCACCGTCCGAAGCCGGACGTCGGCCACGGTATGGCAGTCGAGATCCGCGTCCGGCGCATCCAGCCGAAGCTCCGCCGGCAGCGCAAGCTCCAGACCGCGAAGGCTCCCGTCCTCCGCGGCGTAAAGGAAGCACAGGGACGCCGTCGCTTTGATCTCCACGGCTCCGGTGTTCGTGTCCTTGCCCTGGACGGTCAGTATGCCCTGCGCGCTGAGGATCTCGGAGACGTCGGGCATGCTGTCCGGAACGACGTATTCCTCCTTGAGCTCCCGGACGCCGCTCCCGCGCCAAACCTCGGCGAGGTACTCCGTTTTATCGATTTTCAAAGCCGTATCCATAACGATCGCTCCTTGCATAGTTTTCTACGCAAGGTTATTCGAGCCCGGATCGAAATATGACTGCGTGCTAGCGCCGGAGCAGGCAGAGCCCGCCGCCCAGCATGGCCAGGCCCGCGGCGAGCCACCAGAACCACACCGGCAGCACCAGCACCAGCAGGATGAGCCCGCCGACGGCGACCGCCGCCCAGGCGAGCCAGGGTCCGCCGCGGCAGCATCGCTTCCGCATAAAAAACCACCCCTCCCTATCCTACGGGAGAGGCGGTGCGATGGTGAAGTTATCGAAGCTCCCATTTTTTGAGCTGGGAGGCCTCGTCGTACAGGCGCAGGTACGAATTGTAGCGGCTTTGAGGGATGGCGCCGTTTTCTACCGCGCCGCGGACGGCGCAGCCGGGCTCCCGGCGATGGGTGCAGTCGTCGAACCGGCAGGCGCCGAGCTCCGGCGAGAACTCCGGGAACAGACCGGGCAGCTCCTCCGGGAAGATGGGCTCCTCCGTCTCGTCCCCGAACGAGGAAAAGCCGGGCGTATCGAAGATGAAGGTATCCTCCCCGAGATCGAACAGCTCCACATGCCGGGTCGTATGTTTACCGCGGCCGAGCTTCTGGCTGACCTCGGCGGTGGGGATGGAAAAGGCAGGATGCAGGGCGTTCAGCACGCTGCTTTTTCCCACGCCGGAGTTCCCGGTAAAGCAGCAGATCTTTCCGCGCAGGCCCCGGCGCAGCGCATTGATGCCCTCCCCCGTCCGGGCGCTTACGCGCCATACGGGAAGGCCGACGCTCTCATAGATCGAGGCGAGCCGCCGGCCGTCGGCCAGGTCGCACTTGTTCACCACCAGAGCCGATCCGACGCCGTTTTTCTCGCAGCGTACCGTGACCCGGTCGATGAGGTACGGATCGGTCACGGGGATCGCCTCGGAGACGACCATGACGAGCAGATCGACGTTTGCCGCGGCGGGCCGTCCGAAGGCGTTCCGCCGCGGCAGGATCTCCGTTACGGTCCCGCCGGTCCCGTCCTTCTCAAAGCGCACATGGTCCCCCACCAGCGGGGTAACGCCCTCCCGGCGGAAGCGTCCGCGGGCGCGGCAGGCGATCTCGCGTCCGCCGCTGCGGACGTAGTAAAAGCCGCTCAGCGCACGAACGATGGTCCCTTCCTCCAACGCCTTACCCCTGGCCCGGCCCCATGGCGGAGCCGCTGCCGATCTGGATATAGATCTTGGTGCCGGTGATGACCTCGCTGCCGCCGGGATAGTTCTGCCAGAGGACGATCCCCTCCTTCTCCGGCTCGGAGCTCACATAGGTGATCTCCGTCTCGGAGCAGACCAGACCCTGCTGCTGGATGGACATCAGCGCCTCCGGCTTCGTCTTTCCGACCACGTCCGGCACGCGGCTCATGGTAACAGTGGGTCCGGCGCTGACGATCATGGTGACCGTGCTGCCGCTGGATACGGAGGCGAAGGGTTCGGGCTGGGTGGTGATGACGTAGTTTTTCGTAACGGACTCCGACGCCTCCAGCACGGTCTCCACATTGAGCCCCATGCCCTGCAGCGTGACCTGGGCGTCGGTATAGGCGAGGTTCGTCACATCCGGCAGGGTGACGAGCTTAATGCCGGAGCTGACGGTGAGCTCCACGCGGATGCCCTCGGATACCAGCATCCGGCTGGCGCCCGGCGCCGGGTTTTGGGCGATGATCTCACCCGCGGGATGGACGGAATCGGCCTTGTAGGTCACTTCGAAGTTGAAAATCTCGTTCATGCCCTCGTCGCCCAGGATGGTCTCCTCGGCCTGGCCGACGAAACTCGGCACGTTCATGCGCTCGGCGTCCGAGAAGATCTCCTGCAGCCAGTACCGCCAGACAAAGGCGAACAGGCTCAGCGCAAAGACGATCACGATCCCCATGCCGAGCAGGGTGCTGATGCGGTTTGCGCGGGAACGGCGGCGCAGATACCCCTCGCGGGAGAGCTCGCCTGCCGTGCTGATGCGCGGGACGTTCTTCGTGATGATGTGGATGCGGTCCCGGACAGGCTCCGCGGGGACGTCCTCCTCCTCCGCCAGCGCCTCCTTCACGACCGTGCGGATCGAGGCGGTCTGGCCCTTGCGGAAGTCCTCGAGATCGGCCAGCATATCGTCGATGGTCTGGTACCGCTCGTTGGGATCGGGCTGCATGGCGTGGAGCGTGATCTCCTCAAGCTCGGGCGGGATCTCGGGATTGATGGACGTGGGCGCCTCGGGCACGACGGTAAAATGCTTCACCGCGACCTCCGCCACGGAATCGCCGTCGAAGGGCAGCTGACCCGTGAGCATCTCGTACATGACGACGCCAAGGGAGTAGATGTCCGAACGCGCGTCCACCGCCTCGCCGCGCGCCTGCTCCGGAGAGATATAGTGGATGCTGCCCAGGGCCTCGTCCGGATCGTCCGTCTCCGAGGCTCCGTCGTCGAGCTGGGCAATGCCGAAATCGGCGACCTTCGCCGTGCCGTCCTTCGGGAGCATGATGTTCTGGGGCTTTATGTCCATGTGGACGATGCCCTTCGCGTGGGCATGGCTGAGGGCCTTCGCGATCTGCGAGGCGAAATGCAGCGTCTCCTTCCAGGAGAGCGCGCCCTTCTTTTTCAGGTATTGCTTGAGATTGATGCCCTCCACATACTCCATCACGATGTATTCCGTGTCTCCGGAGGAGACGACGTCGTACACCGCGCGGATGTTCGGGTGGCTCAGCATGCCGACGGCCTGGTATTCCGTGCGGAAGCGCTTGCGGGACTGGGAATCCATGGCCACATCGTCCCGCAGGACCTTGATGGCCACGTTCCGCTTCAGCTTATGATCGAACGCCTTATATACCACGGCCATGCCGCCGATTCCAAGGACGGAGAGCATCTCGTACCGTCCGTCGAGCGTCTTGCCGAGACGCCAGCTTACTTTATTATCCACGATCCGACTCTCCCTTCTCCCGGATGATGACGACCACGGCGGTCACGTTGTCGCGGGTATTGTTCTGCAGCGCGGTATCCACCAGCGCCCGGCAGGCGCTCTCCGCGTCGGGCGACGCCAGCGCGAGCCGATGCAGCTCCGCGTCCGGCACGGCGCCCGTGAGCCCGTCCGTGCAGAGCAGGAAGATGTCTCCCTCCCGCAGCGGCAGCGTGAAGAGGTCGCTCGTGACGAACGCCTCGCTCCCGACGGCCCGGGTGATGATGTTCCGCCGGGGATGACGACGGGCCTCCTCGCGGGTGAGCGCGCCGGCGTCCACCATCTGCTGGACCAGGGAATGGTCCTTCGTGATCTGGACGATACCGTCCCGGGCGATGCGATAGGCCCGGCTGTCGCCCACGTTCACGAAGGTGACGGCGTCCTCCCGGAACACCGCGCCGACCAGGGTCGTGCCCATCCCGGCATACTCCGCGGAGGTCTCCGCGAAATGGAAGATCTCGCGGTTGGCCGCGTCCGCCGCCTGGCGAAGGACGTCCTCGTCCTGGCCCGTTCCGCCGATGGCGAAGCCCGCCCGGGCAAAGGCGGTGAAGCGCTTCACGGCCATTTCGCTCGCGAGCTTTCCGGCCGCCGCGCCGCCCATCCCGTCGCACACCACAGTCAGGGTGGCGCCGTCGGTCAGGGTGATCTCGTAGGAATCCTGATTCTCCGCCCGATAGCGGCCCTTGTCGGTCAATCCAAAGCTAGTTATCATGTCGTTGGCTCCCCCGTCGCAGTTGTCCGCACGCCGCGTCGATGTCGCTGCCCAGACGCCGGCGCACCGTCACGGTGACGCCGCCGTCCGAAAGGGTCCTGGCAAACTCCCGGACCCGTTCCTCCGTGGAGGGCATCAGCCCCCGCTCGGAGACATAGTTCAGTCGTATAAGGTTCACATGCGCTCCCGCGCCGCGAAGACGCCGGATCAGCAGCTTTGCGTGATACGGCGTATCGTTCACATCGCGGATCATGGCGTATTCAAAGGAGATGCGCCGTCCGGTCTTTTCAAAATACCGGCGGCAGGCGTCGTACAGCGAAGCGACGTCGTACCGGCGGTTCACCGGCATGATCTGCGAGCGGGTCTCGTCGTCCGGCGCATGCAGGGACACGGACAGCGTTAATTGTAAATCAAGCTCCGCCAGTTTGTCAATTCCCTCCACGACGCCGCAGGTGGACAGCGAGATGTGCCGCATGCCGATGTTCGCGCCGGAGGGATGGTTCACAAGACGCAGGAACCGGACGACGTTGTCGAAGTTGTCCAGCGGTTCCCCGATGCCCATAAGGACGATGTTGGAGATCTCGGCGCCCGCCTCGAGCCCGGTCCGCAGGACCTCGTCCAGCATCTCCGAGGCGGCAAGGTCCCGGACCTTGCCCCCGATGGTGCTGGCGCAGAAGGCGCAGCCCATCCGGCAGCCGACCTGGCTCGAGATGCAGACGGAGTTGCCGTGCTTATAGCGCATAAGGACCGTCTCGACGCTCTCGCCGTCCGGCAGTTCCCAGAG
>CAJOIG010000094.1 GCA_905234575.1 uncultured Oscillospiraceae bacterium | reverse complement strand
TCAGCGAGCGCTCCTCCGGCGGATAGTCGAGCATGATCTCGTCCGCCCTCGTGTAATAAGACTTGTCCAGCATGTTCTTCACTCCTGTGGCTCTGCAAAGGCAGAGGGATTTGGGGCTTTGTGAATTATATATCAATTTGGTACGTTTGTAAATCCAAAGGGCGACGAAATTATCCACAATCATTTCGGCTTTTTCCGGCCGGGATTTGGTTAATATCTGGAAAAACGCCGCCGGAAACGCCGTGATCCGGCAGAGATCACGGCGTTTCCGGCACAACAGAGGATTCTAAATCCGAACCCATCTCCTATTGGAAAAAGGTTCGGATTATACTGGTTTGGTGCGGGTAGGGAGATTTGAACTCCCACGGTTGCCCACTGGAACCTAAATCCAGCGTGTCTGCCAATTCCACCATACCCGCGTGTGCCTGTCATTATAGCCGATGTCGCCGCGGGTTGCAAGCGCGGTCCGTGCTTTTTTCTTGCATCTGCCGAAAAAACATTGTATAATTAATAACAAGTCAAGTATAGATCGGAAACGGAGGCGGCACAATGAACCGAGTCATCACCATCAGCCGGGAGTTCGGCAGCGGCGGACGCACCATCGGCAAGCGCGTCGCGGAGCGATTGGGGATCCCCTGCTACGACCAGGAGCTCATCGAGAAGATCGAGGAAAAGAGCGGCCTGGCCAAGGAATTCATCGAGGAGCGCGGCGAATATACATTGCGCGGCGGCTGGCTGGCCAACGCCTTTGCCGACCGCTCCATGAACGGCCTGTCCGTCCAGGACTACCTCTGGACCGTCCAGCGCAAGACCATCCTGGAGCTCGCGGAGCAGGGACCCTGCGTCATCGTCGGCCGCTGCGCGGACTATATCCTTGAGGGCCGGGCGGACCTGTTGAAGGTCTTCATCCACGCGCCCATCGAGACGCGAGCCAAGCGCATCGTCGAGAAATACGGCGAGAGCGCCGAGGCCCCGGAGAAGCGCCTGCGGGACAAGGACGTCCGCCGCAGCGCCTACTACCGCTTCTACACCGACATGGAGTGGGGCATCGCGAAAAATTACGACGTTGCCCTGGACAGCGGCACTCTCGGGCTGGACCGCTGCGTGGACATCATCACCTCGCTCTACTGACACATGGAATATCCTCCAAACCGGGACGGTTGCGTCCCGGTTTTTTTCGCGGCTTTTTTGCCGGATAATGAGTGACAAACGCCGGGTTTTGTGGTATCCTATACGTTGACACTTTATAAAATGGGCGCGGGATGTCCCCCGCCGCCCCTGCGAGGAACCCTATGGAACCTGTGATCCGCATCCGAGATCTGCGCTTTTCCTATCCCGAGGCCGCCCGCCCGGCGCTGGACGGCGTGTCCCTCGACATCCTGCCCGGCAGCTTCGTGGCGGTGCTGGGCGCGAACGGCAGCGGCAAATCCACCCTGGCGAAGCACCTGAACGCCATCCTCCGCCCCTCGGAGGGCAGCGTCCTCGTCCACGACCTGGACACGCGAAAGCCCGAGGACCTCATCCCCATCCGCCGCCGGGTGGGCATGGTGTTCCAGAACCCGGACAACCAGATCGTCGCGAACGTGGTGGAGGACGACGTGGCCTTCGCTCCGGAGAACCTCGGCGTGGACCCGGCGGAGATCCGGGCGCGGGTGGACGGCGCCCTGCGCCATGTGGGGATGTACGATTTCCGCCTGCACGCGCCTCATCTGCTCTCCGGCGGCCAGAAGCAGCGCGTCGCCATTGCCGGCGTTCTCGCGATGCAGCCGGAGGTCCTGGTACTGGACGAGCCCACCGCCATGCTGGACCCCCGCGGCCGCCGGGAGGTGCTGGACACCGTGGAGGCCCTCTGCCGCAGCGACGGCATGACCGTGGTCCTCATCACCCACCACATGGACGAGGCCGCCCGGGCGGACCGGGTCGTGGTCATGGACCGCGGTCGGGTCGTCATGGACGATACGCCCCGGAAGATCTTCCCCCAGGCGGAGCGCCTGCGCGCCCTGGCCCTGGACGTGCCGGAGGCGACGGAGCTCGTCCGCGAGCTGAACGCGGCGGGCCTGACCCTGCCGGAGGACGTGCTCACCCCCGCCGAATGCGCGGCGGCGATCGGAGGTGCCCTATGCCCCTGATGGAGATCCGCTCCCTGACGCACACCTACAGCGCGGGGACCCCTTTTGAAAAGATCGCGGTGGACGGCCTCGACCTCACCCTCGAGGAGGGCCGCACCGTCGGCCTCATCGGCCACACCGGCAGCGGCAAGTCCACCCTCATCCAGCACATGAACGCCCTTTTGAAGCCTACCTCCGGCGCGGTGCTCTTCCGGGGCGAGGACATCTTCGCCTCGAAGGAATCCATGCGGGACGTGCGCTTCAAGGTGGGTCTGGTGTTCCAGTACCCCGAGTACCAGCTCTTTGAGGAGACGGTCCTGGCGGACATCTCCTTCGGCCCGAAGAACCGGAAGCTCGAGCCCGCGGAGATCGAACGCCGGGCGCGGGAGGCCGCGGCCTTCGTGGGTCTCGCGGAGGAGACCTTCGAGAAATCTCCCCTGGACCTCTCCGGCGGCCAGAAGCGCCGGGTCGCCATCGCGGGCGTGCTCGCCATGGAGCCGGAGCTTCTCATCCTCGACGAGCCCAGCGCGGGCCTCGACCCCGCCGGGCGGGAGGACCTCCTGGAGAAGCTCTTTGCCTGGCGCAAGGCCCGGAACGCCACCATCCTCCTCGTCACCCACGACATGAGCGCCGCCGCCCGGTGCGACGAGCTCGTCGTCCTGGATCGCGGCCGCGTGGCGCTGCAGGGCACGCCGAGCGAGGTGTTCACCCACGCCAAAATGCTCCAGAACCTGGGCCTCGACCTGCCGGAGGCCGCCCACATCGCGCTGCTCCTGCGGGAGCGGGGCCTTGCCCTGCCCGACGGCATCTACACCGTGCCCCAGCTCCGGGACGCCGTTCTCGCGCTGGCGGGGAAGGGAGGCGCTCCATGCTGAAGGACATCACCCTCGGTCAGTACTTCCCCGGGGACACCGTCGTCCACCGGCTGGACCCCCGCACGAAGCTCCTCCTCACCATCGTCTACATCGCGGCCCTGTTCACGGCGAACACCGTGCTGGGCTATGTGGTGGTGTTCGCGGCACTGGCCGCCTCCGCCGCCCTCGGTCACATCCCGCCGAAGGCGCTCGTGAAGGGCCTCCGGCCCCTGCTGTTCATCATGGTGTTCACCGCCATCCTGAACCTCTTCTTCACCCCCGGCGAGGACTATATCATCCACTGGCGGGCCATCCGCATGACCTGGACCGGCCTGAAAAACGCCGCCGCCATGCTGGTGCGGGTGATGCTCCTCGTTTCGGGCACGTTCCTGCTGACCTACACCACCTCGCCGCTTGCCATTACCGACGGGCTCGAGGCGCTGCTGTCGCCCCTCAAGAAGCTCAAGGTCCCGGTGTATGAGCTCAGCCTCATGATGTCCATCGCCCTGCGGTTCATCCCGACCCTCATCGAGGAGACGGACCGGATCATGTCGGCCCAGAAGGCCCGCGGCGCGGACCTCGAGACAGGCGGCCTCGTCCAGCGGGCGAAGGCGCTGCTACCGCTTTTGATTCCGCTGTTCGTGTCCTCCTTCCGGCGGGCGGACGAGCTCGCCACCGCCATGGAATGCCGCTGCTACAACGGCGGCGAGGGCCGCACCCGCATGAAGGTCCTCAAAATGGCCGGGCGGGACGCCTGGGCGTTCGTCTGCGGCGCGCTGCTGATGGCGGGGATCATCGTCCTGCGGAGGCTGAGGCTGTGAGGAACATCGCCCTGCGCCTTTCGTACGACGGCACGAACTACCACGGCTGGCAGACCCAGAAGGACGACGTCACCGTCCAGGAGACGGTCGAGCGGGCTCTCGCGAAGATCGTGAAGCACCCCGTTCACGTCACCGGCTGCGGCCGCACGGACGCCGGGGTCCACGCTCTTCGCTACTGCGCGAACTTCCGCACGGACGGGACCATCCCCATCGACCGTGTGCCCCTCGCGCTGAACGCCCGCCTGCCGGGGGACATCGCCGTGTCGGACGCCGTGGAGGTGGCGGAGGACTTCAACGCTATCGGCTCCTGCCTCCAGAAGGAGTACATCTACCGCCTGCACAACAGCCGCCTCCGGGACCCCTTCCTGGACCGGGGCTCCTGCTTCTATCCCCAGACGCTGGACACCGACCGCATGGCGGCGGCCGCCGCGGCCTTCGTGGGGACCCACGATTTCGCTGCCGTCCGCAGCGTCGGCACCGAGACGAAGACCACCGTACGCACCGTCCACTGGTGCCGCGTGGACCGGCAGGGCGACCTCATCACCGTCGCCGTATGCGCGGACGGCTTCCTTTACAACATGGTCCGCGCCATCGTCGGCACCCTGGTCTATGCCTCCTACGGCAAGCTCGAGCCGGAGGACATCCCGGGGCTTCTCGAGGCGGGCGACCGCCGTCTTACCGGTCCCACCATGCCGCCCCAGGGACTCTATATGCACCGGGTCTGGTACGACGGACCCGCCGGGGCCATGATGGCTCCTTGACGAATCGGTTACAATATGTTACAATAAACTTTCGATAATGGCATTTTTGCCGGGCAGGATGTCAGAATGGCGAAAAAGGACAAGAAACAGCCGAATATCGAGGCCCCGGAGACCGAGGACGCCACTGTCGTTTTCCTGCGGCCGGCGGATCGGAAGATCCCGTCCAAGCCGGAGCCAGAGCCTGCGCCCGACCCCGAACCCGCGCCCGGACCGGAGCCGGATCCCGAGGCGGAGGCGGAGGCCGAGGACCGGCGTCTGTCCCGGCGGGACCGGCGGCGTACGGTGATCTCCCTGGTGCTGGCGGCGGTGCTGTTCTGCGCCTGCATCCTGCTGTGGCTGAACCGGGACCGCTTCGACCCGGACCGGTTCCTGGTCCTCGCGCCGGAGGAGGCCGCGGAGGCCAAGGCGGAGTACGTCTTCGACGCGGGCTCCGGCCAGGTGTTCGCCACCGCGGGCACGGGCCTTGCCGCCGCCACGGCCACGGGGATCCAGCTCATGGACGCGGACGGGCACATCGCCGTCAGCCGCCTTTTCCAGCTCGAGACCCCCGCCATCGCCGCGGGGAGCGACTGCGCCGTGTTTTACGACATCGGCGGCACCGCCATGTGCGCGGCCTTTTTCGACGGTACGATCCGGGAGCTCCGCGCCCCGGGGACCATCCTCTCCGCCACGATGTCGGCGGGCGGGTATCTCGCCGTCACGACGGACTACACGGGCTACCGCGCCCTGGTCACGGTCTACGATCCGCGGCTCGAACCGGTGTATGAGTGGTACTCCTCCTCGGCCTGGGTGCTGAGCGCCGCCGTCTCGCCGGATAACCGGCAGCTCGCGGCCCTGTGCTATACCGCCTCCGGCAGCGAGGTACGCCTCTTCCGCCTGGACAGCGAGGAGCAGCAGGCGGCCTTTTCCGTGTCCGACACCGTGCTGCTGGACGTGCGCTGGCTCTCCCAGAACCAGCTCTGCGCCTACTCCGCGGAGCAGGCCATCTTCTTCACGGACGGCGGGACCTGGAGCGGCGCCTTCAGCTTCGACGGGAGGACGCTGACGGACTGCGCCTTCGGCGGGGAGGGCTTCGCGGCCTTCGCCCTCAGCCGGTATCGGGGCGGCTCCGCCTCGGAGCTCGTCACCCTGGACACCGCGGGGCGGGTCCTGGGCCGGACGGAGGTGCCGAGCGAGATCGTCTCCCTCACGGCGTCCGGCACGGAGGTCCTGGTCCTTGGCCCGGACGGGGCGCTGCTGTATTCGAGCTCCCTGAGCCGCAAGGGCGGGCTCTCCGGCCTCACCGGCTTCAAGTACGCGCTGCTCCGCTCCCGGGGCGAGGCGCTGCTCGTCTCCGCGAACTACGCGGAGGTCTATACATTCTGACGGATTTCCCGATTCACTTCGTTTCAGGAGGAAGCGATCCATGTCTCTCACCACGATCATCAACCTGGTCCTCGCGGTCATCCTCGTCGTCTGCGCGTGGCAGGGCTTCAAAAAAGGCATCATCATGGGCATCATCGACGTGCTCGTGATAATACTATCTCTATATGGCGCGCGTCTTCTGAGCAACACCTACGCCTACGAGGTCATCCCCGTGCTGCGGCCCTTCGTCAGCGGCGTGATGGACTCCCGCGTGGAGGACACCGCCTTTTCCGTCCTGGGCTACGAGCCCGACGAGGAGGGGGACTACCATGTGGACCAGTCTCTGACGGACCTGCTCGCCGCGATGCCGGAATCCCGGCTGGAGATCGGGCGCTGGACCTACCGCGCTCTGGGTGTGTACGAGGACCAGGCGGACGTCCTCGCCCAGAAGACCATCGCCTACATGGACGAGAACAGCACGTCCCTGCCCGCGGCGGTGACCCAGGTGATCTGCGAGACGGTGACCTGGTACGGCGGCTTCTTCATCGCCTTCATCCTGCTGTTCACGGTGATGACCGTGGTGGTGAACCTGCCGAACCTCAGCTTCCGCATCCCCTA
>CAJOIG010000093.1 GCA_905234575.1 uncultured Oscillospiraceae bacterium | reverse complement strand
GCCCACGGCCTCGAAGCCGGACACGTTCAGCGTGTACACCATGAGATCGCGGATGCTCGCGTCGTCCTCCACGCAGTAGATCATGGGAAGCCCTCCTCGTCGGGACTGTTTTTTTATATAATACCACGGCGCCGTCCGGATGGACAGCGCCGTGCGCGTAAAATTTGTGTAATGCCGCCGGTCAGCCGCCGAACACCGCGAGCAGGAAGCCTGCGGCCACCGCCGAGCCGATGACGCCCGCCACGTTCGGGCCCATGGCGTGCATGAGCAGGAAGTTCGCGGGGTTGGCCCGCTGGCCCTCCTTCTGGGAGACCCGCGCCGCCATGGGCACGGCGGAGACGCCTGCCGAACCGATGAGGGGATTGATCTTCCCGCCGGACAGCTTATACATGAGCTTGCCCAGCAGGAGCCCGCCCACGGTGGCAAATTCAAAGGCGATGAGGCCGAGGACGATGATGAAAATGGTCTGCCAGGTCAGGAAGCGGTAATACACCGCCGTGGCTCCGACGGAGACCGACAGGAAGATCGTGACGATGTTCATCATGGCGTTCTGCGCAGTGTCGGACAGGCGGTCCGTCAGGCCGCACTCCCGGAAGAGGTTGCCGAGCATCAGGCAGCCCAGCAGCGGCGCCACCGACGGCAGCAGCAGCACCACGAACACCGTGACGAGGATGGGGAACAGCACCTTCTGCCGCTGCGACACCGGCCGGAGCTGCTCCATCTTCGTCTCCCGCTCCTCCTTTGTGGTGAGAAGGCGCATGACGGGCGGCTGGATGAGCGGGATGAGCGCCATATAGGAGTACGCGGCGATGGCGATGGGGGCGAGGTAGTCCGGGGCGAGCTTCGACGTGAGCCAGATGGCCGTCGGGCCGTCCGCGCCGCCGATGATGCCGATGGACGCGGCCACGTTCGGGTCGAAGCCGAACAGGCCGATGGCCATCAGGAACGCCGCGAAGATGCCGAGCTGGGCCGCCGCGCCGAGCAGGAGGCTCTTGGGGTTGGCCAGCAGCGGACCGAAATCCGTCATCGCGCCGACCCCGAGGAAGATGAGCGACGGGTACACCCCGGTCTTCACGCCGATGTAGAGGATGTCCAGCAGGCCGCCGTCGTGGAGGATGTCGGTCATGCGGAGCTGCCCGGCGATGTAGGCGTCCCAAAGCTCGGGATGGTACATCTCCGAGCCGGGCAGATTCGTCAGCAGCATGCCGAAGGCGATGCCGATGAGCAGCAGCGGCTCGAACTTTTTGGCGAGTCCCAGGTACAGCAGGACGCAGGCCAGCAGGAGCATCACGATCTGCCGTGCGTCGGAAAACAGCAGATAGAACCCGGAGGTCTTCCCCAGGCTCGAGAGGACGGAGAGCATGTCCATGGGCGGCCCCTCAGAGGACGAGCAGCGTGTCGCCCGTGGCGACGGTCTGGCCCTTCGTCACGGCGATCTGCTTCACCACGCCGTCCGCCGGGGCGGCGACCTCGTTCTCCATCTTCATCGCCTCGATGAGCAGGAGCACCTGCCCGGCCTTCACGGCCTCGCCCTCCCGGACGCGGATGTCAAGGACGGTGCCCGGCAGGGGCGCGGGCACGACCGTCCCCGCGGCGGCCGCGGGAGAAGCGGGAGCCGTGGGAGCGGCTGCGGGAGCCGTGGGAGCGGCTGCGGGGGCGGCGGGGGCCGGCATGGCAGCCTCGTATTCGTCGAGGAGCATGGCCTCGCCGCGCTCCACCTCGACCTCGTAGGTCCGGCCCTGCAGGGTGATCTTGTATTTCATAGTACGTTACTCCTTGATCTCTCGGATGGACAGAAAGCGCAGCTCGTTGACGGGCGTTTGCAGCTCGTCGGCCACGATGGCCATGAGCATGGCGGCGGTGCGGGGATCGGTGTCGTAGAGCTTCAGCTCCCCGGCGGAGCCGGGCGCCGCTGCCGTCCCGGCGGGGGCTTCCGCCGCGGGCGAAACGGCCGGGGCCGTCCCGGAGGTCCCGGCGGCGGGCTTCGGACGGCCGAAGGCGGTCATGATCCGGATGAGGAGCATGAGCAGGACCAGCGCGAAAAACACCACGCCCATGCCGAGCAGTGAATACAGAAGAGCGGTCCCGAAGCGCATGTCAGTCACCGATCCTCTCGATGCGGTAGGAGCAGACCCGCTCCTCCCGGGCCTTCCGCTCGGCGAAGAATCGCTCCGCCACCTGGGGGAAGGCGATGTAGCTCAGCACGTCCTCCTCGCAGCGTGCGGCGTCGCCCAGGGCGGCCTCGGCCTTCTCGTAGGTGTCCGCCGGCAGCGTGTCGGCGTAGCGGCCCTGGATGGGCTCCTCGCCGCCGAGGATCTTCGCCCGGATCGCCGGGTCGATGGGCGCGGGGGTGCGGCCGTATTCGCCGCGGCAGTAGGCGCGTATCTCCGCGCCGACGTTCTTGTAGCGCTCGCCCGCCAGGACGTTCTGGACGGCCTGGGTCCCCACGAGCTGGCTCGTGGGCGTGACGAGGGGCGGATAGCCCATGTCCGCCCGGACCCGCGGCGTCTCGAGCAGGGCCTCGTCGAACTTGTCGATGGCGCCGAGCTGCTTGAGCTGGCTGAGCAGGTTCGAGAGCATCCCGCCGGGGATCTGGTAGCTCAGGCACTGGGTGTCCGTGGTGAGGGAGATGGGGTCCAGGGTCCCGTCCTCGATGAACGAAGCGCGGACGTGCTTGAAGAAATCCGCCGTCTCCATGAGGGCCTGGCGGTCGAGGCCTATGCCGTAGCCGAGCTCCGACAGGGCGTAGGCGAGGGTCTCCGTCGCGGGCTGGGAGGTGCCGCCGGAAAAGGGGGAGATGGCGGTGTCGATGACGTCCGCGCCGGCCTCGATGCCCTTCAGGTAGGTCATGAAGGCGAGCCCGGTGGTGCAGTGGGTGTGCAGGACCACGGGCAGGTCCACGGCGTCCTTGATGGCGGAGACGAGGTCGTAGCAGTTCTTCGGGCTCAGGATGCCCGCCATGTCCTTGATGCAGACGGAGGAGACGCCCATGGCCTTGAGCTCCTTCACAAGCGCGACGTATTTTGCCAGGGTGTGCACGGGGCTCGTGGTATACGAGATCGCGCCGGAGGCCATGGCGCCGCAGGCGACGGTCTCCTCCACGGCGACCTTGAGGTTCTGCGGATCGTTCAGCGCGTCGAAGATGCGGATGATGTCGATGCCGTTGCGAACCGATGCCCGGACGAAGCGGCGGACGATGTCGTCGCTGTAGTGCTTGTAGCCCAGAATGTTCTGCCCGCGCAGGAGCATCTGCAGCCGGGTGTTCGGCATGCGGGCGCGGATCTTCCGCAGCCGCTCC
The DNA here is from genome assembly GCA_905234575.1 of uncultured Oscillospiraceae bacterium. Taxonomy (GTDB): domain Bacteria; phylum Bacillota; class Clostridia; order Oscillospirales; family Oscillospiraceae; genus CAJOIG01. Next base: position 4,109 of record CAJOIG010000093.1, on the reverse strand, counting down.
CACGGGTCCTCGTGGAGATACCGCAGGCAGACGTCGAAGGTCGCGCCGCCCCATACCTCGGCCGAATAGTACCCCGCCCGGTCCATGGTCTCGAGGATGGGCTCGAACTTGTCGTAGGGCAGGCGCGTGGCCACCAGGGACTGGTTCGCGTCGCGCAGCACGGTCTCGGTGAATTGTACGTTCATGCTTCCTCCTTGCCCGGAGCCCGGAGGCTCCGCGGTGATTGTTCGATTATAGCATCGATCGCGGCGGTAATCAATAAGAATAAGTTAGATATATCATTAACAGAATTGATAAAAAGATAACATATTTTTCCTGAGGGCACAAAGGGACCGCCTCGCGGTGAGGCGGTCCCTTTGTCGCTGCCGGGCTCAGTTTGACGCCCGGATCTCCCGGACCCATTTGCCGGTGCAGTAACGGATAAAGCAGACGATTCCCTTCAGGGGGTATTCCAGCCGCAGGAAGAAGTATACCCAAAACGGCGGAAGATTCCACACGAACGCTGCCAGCGCGCCCAGCGGCAGGGAGAGGAGCCATACGCAGCTCGAATCCGCGAGCAGCAGGAAGCGCGTGTCGCCGCCGCCGCGGAGGATGCCCTTCGAGATGGTGAAGGCGACGGTCTGGAGGGGCAGCATGAAGTAGTTGCACAGCAGGATGCCCCGGACGATGGCGGCCGTGGCGGGGGCGATGCTGTACAGGCCGGTGTAGGGTCCCTCGAGCATCCGAAGCGGCACGATCATCACGAGGCCGAACAGGAACGCCAGGAGGATGTAGGTGTTGCTCTCCCGGCGGGCCCGGGGGATGTCGCCCTCGCCGATGGTGTTGCCCACGACGATGGCCGAGGCCCCCGCCATGCCCGCGTTCATCACGCTGATGAGCTGGACGAGGGAGTTCGCGATGGAGACGGCGGCGGACATGTCGGCGCTCATGTGTCCGTAGACGACGCTCGTGAGGGAGAGGCTCAGCCCCAGGAGGGTGTCGGAGCAGAGCACCGGCAGGCTGTAGCGTCCGTATTCCCGCCGCAGGCTGCCGGCGGGCAGGACGAAGTGCCGCGGGCGGAAGGCGAAGCGCTTCTCCCGGAGGAGGAAATAGCCGAAGACGAACAGGACCTCGAACCCCCGGGCGATGACGGTGCCCACGGCCGCGCCCACGAGCTCCAGGCGGGGCGCGCCGAGCTTGCCGAAGATGAACACCCAGTTGAAAAACAGATTGAGGACGAAGGCGATGGCGGAACCGATGAGGGGCACATCCACCCGGCCGACGCTCCGCATGAGGTACGTTGCCGTGCTGGAGAGCCCCGCCGGCAGAAAGGTCAGGCCGATGAGGCGCATATACGGCGACCCCGCGGCGATGACGGCGGGGTCGTCGGTGAAGAGCCGCAGCACGAGGGCGGGAAAGCCCGCGCCGAGGACCGTGAACACCGCGCAGAGAACGGCGGTCACCCGCAGGGCGATGGCGGCGGTGACCCGCATGGGCCCGATCTCCTTCCGCCCCCAGAACTGGCTCGACATGACCACCGCGCCGGAGCCGAGGCCCATGCAGATGAACTGGAAGAAGGAGTACGCCTGGTTCCCGAAGGCCGCGGCGGCGATGGGCACCTCCCCGAAGGAGCCGATCATGAGGTTGTCGAGGAAGTTGATGCCGATGGTGATGAGCTGCTGGAGGATCACCGGCAGCATGAGGGCGAGGGTCTTCCGGAAGAACGCCCGGTCCCCGAAGACGAAGCGGGAGGCGGTCATAGGGTCTCCGCCTTCTCCCGCGCGTCGCGCTCCGACGGGCGCAGGGAGGGCAGGCTCGCGAGGCTCGGAAGGCTCGGCAGATTCGGCAGAGAGGGGCGGAGCGCCGCCGCGAGCTGGGCGGAGAGCTCCCGCAGCACCCGCCGGGTCTCCCCGTCCGTGTGCAGCAGGCGGTCCAGCACGGCCGCGAAGCTCCGCGGCCCGTCCCCGGTGATGTCCCCGAGGTGCACCGCGCCGCCCGCGGAGAGCGCGCCGAAGAGCGAGCGGGTCACGTTCCGGCGTTCGGCGTCGTCCAGGCTGTCGATCCAGCGGTTCACCACGTCCATGAGGGCCACGCTGCGGCGGTCGTTCTCCGGCACGGTGTCGAGAGCGCCGTAGGCCACCTGCCAGGTGGCGAGGCTGTGCTGCATAAGGCCCGACGCGGAGGAGCGCACGATGCGCGTGTCCGTGATGACGGGCTCGAAGAGCTTGCCCACCACGGAGAACTCCGGCACGATCCGGGTCGTCTTTTCATTCACCCGGTCCATGGCGGAGAGGTCCATCACCTGCGGGCAGAGGCCGGGCCCGTCCAGCATGAAGACGCGCTCCACCCGGGCCCAGACCTCCTCCGGCAGGCGGCAGGCGGCATAGAGGGCGAGGTTCCCGCCCTTGGAATGCCCGCCGAGCCAGCAGGGCCCGCCGTCGGGGGCGAGCACCCGCGCGGCATAGTCCGCCGCCCGGCGCTGGGCCTCCGTCTCCTCGAAGGAGATCTGGAAGTTCTCCTCCCAGCCGGCGATGGTCTCGTCCGTGCCCCGGAAGGCGGCAAAGCGCCCGCTCTCCCAGCGGAAGGTCACGGCGGAGAATTGCAGCGGCGTCTCCGGCTCCAGGACGTCCTCGTAGTCCGTGATCCGGAGGGAGCCGAACCGCCGGGAGCCCATTGCTTCCCGGAAGACCTCGCCGTTGCCCATGTCCCCGCCGGTGATCTGCAGGGTGACGGAGCCGCTTTCCAGCGCGGGCGCGCAGTCGGCGAGGGTGACGGTCTCGCCCGGACCCATCATGCGGATCGCCGGGCCGAGGTCGAAATAGCTCAGGACGCACAGCACGAGGGCGTCCGCCTCCCCAAAGGGCAGGGTGCGGAAGTCGAACCGCCCCAGCCAGCGTATGTAATCCGCGAGACTGCTCATCGCGCCGAGCTCCTGGCTGGGTGTTGTCTGGTCTGTGTCATGGCTGCATCTCCTTTTTTGTGGTCGTTATTTTATGATACGTCAGTTTTGCGTACAAAGCAACGAATAATTCGTAAAATCAGTTTCCGCAATTGACAACAGAGTTCATTTCGGCTATAACTAATGTATCCAACGACCTCCGATGAGAGGTAATTTTTAGGAGGAATACCAACATGAAAAAGATCCTTGCGCTCGTTCTGGCGCTCGTGATGGTCCTGGCTCTGGCCGCCTGCGGCGGCTCCAAGGCCGAGACCGCCGAGGCGCCCGCTCCCGAGGCCCCGCGGCTCCCGCCGCCCCCGCCGCCCCGGATGCCGCCGCCCCCGCCGGCGAGGTCACCTGGGCCGACTATCAGCAGTACCTGATCGACGTCGCCGGCGTCAACGCCCCCGACATCGAGGAGTTCAAGGCCCAGGTCGAGGCCATCCACTCCTGGGACGAGATGCCCCTGGACGTGAGCCCCTGGGACCAGTTCTTCAGCACCCTCGGCCTCTCCACCTGGGAGGAGTTCCAGCAGGGCATCGTGAAGGAGCTTGCCGTCGTGGGCGGCCCGGATGCGGCTGCTTCCGGTGAGGCTACCGAGGAGCCCGCGGCCGAGCCCGCCGGCGACGCCTCCGGCGAGCCCAGCGGCGATCCCACCGGCGAGCCCCCCGCCAGCGCGGCCATGGCGAACCCGGCCCACGGCGGCACCCCCGGCGCCACCTCCGATAAGGACTATCAGGCCTACCTGAAGGCCTGGCTCCAGGAGGAGGCCAAGGTCAACGCCACCATGACCGACGACCAGGTCAACAACGAGTTCATCCCCATGATCGAGGCCGGCAACTACACCGACTTCCCCGTGGAGATGATGTTCTCCGGCATGCTGACCACCGGCGCCGCCATGACCTACGAGGAGTTCGTCGCCGCGAACGGCGTGTATTGATACCGTCTTAAAACCAAAAAACCGGTCCCCTCGGGGGCCGGTTTTTTTCGCCGCGGATTGACAAGGGCGGCGAAATCCGCTACGATACGTGGGAATATCCACTGTGAGGCGCGCAAAATGACCCACGATCCCGTCAAACTCACCCAGGGGAGACTGCCGAAGCAGATCCTGCTGTTCGGTCTGCCGCTCATCCTGTCGAATATGCTCCAAACGCTCTTCAACCTCGCGGACGTCGCGGTGGTGGGGCGGTTC
>CAJOIG010000092.1 GCA_905234575.1 uncultured Oscillospiraceae bacterium | reverse complement strand
CGTGGACCGCATGGTGATGCTGCTGGCGGCCGAGCCCTCCATCCGCGAGATCATCCCGTTCCCCATGAACAAGAACGCCCAGGACCTCATGATGGGCGCGCCCTCGACCGTCGAACAGAAACAGCTCGACGAATTGAATATTTGCATCAACCTCCCGGAGAAGGAGTAACATGTATGCTAAGATCCGTTCCCTGGGCCTGAAGGGCATCGGGGGCTACGAGGTAGAGCTGGAGGTGTATATCTCCTCCGGCCTGCCCCGGCTCGACATCGTCGGCCTGCCGGACGCCGCCGTCAAGGAGGCGGCGGACCGGGTGCGGGCCGCCATCAAGGTCAGCGGCTATGACTTCCCCGTCAGCCGGGTCACGGTCAATCTCGCGCCCGCGGACACCAAAAAAGCCGGCACGGTCTATGACCTGCCGGTGCTTTTGGGCATCCTCGCGGCGACGAACCAGGTCCGTGCGCCCGAGGACGGGGATATGTTTTTCGGGGAGCTCTCCCTGACGGGGCAGCTCCGGCCCGTGGCGGGCGCGCTGCCCATGGCCCTGGCCGCCCGGGACGCGGGAGCGAAGCGCCTGTTCGTCCCGGCGGACAACGCCGCGGAGGCAGCCTTTGCCGAGAGCGTGGCGGTCTATCCCGTGACGGACGTTGCCGCCCTGCTCGCCCATCTGGACGGCAGCGCCCCCATCGAGCCCGCCGCCCCGCGGGACATCCTCGCGGAGCCCGGGGACGTCCCGGATTTCGCGGAGGTCAAGGGCCAGGAGAACGTCAAGCGCGCTCTGGAGATCGCCGCCGCGGGCGGGCACAACGTGCTCATGATCGGTCCGCCGGGCGCGGGCAAGTCCATGCTCGCCAAGCGTCTGCCCGGAATCCTGCCGGATATGACCCGGGACGAGGCCCTCCGCACGACGGCGATCTGGTCCGTCTGCGGTCTCACGGACCCGAAGCATCCCGTGGTGGCCCGGCGGCCCTTCCGCGCGCCGAACCAGACCGCGTCCCGGCAGGCTCTCGCGGGCGCGGCGGACCTGCGTCCCGGCGAGATGAGCCTCGCCCACAACGGCGTCCTCTTCCTCGACGAGCTGCCCGAGTTCCACCGGGACGTCATCGACCTTCTGCGCCAGCCCCTGGAGGACGGGGAGATCACCATCTCCCGCGCCTCCGGCTCCGCGACCTATCCCAGCCGGTTCATGCTCGTCTGCGCCATGAACCCCTGCCGGTGCGGGTGGTACGGGCACCCCTCCCGGCGCTGCACCTGCTCGGAGAAGTCCGTCCGGGACTACCAGGCGAAGCTGTCCGGGCCGCTCCTGGACCGCATCGACATCGTGGCGGAGGTCCCGGCCCTGGACTTCGCGGAGCTGGAGCGAAAGCCCGACGGGGAGCCGTCCAGCGCCATCAAGGCAAGGGTGGACGCGGCCAGAGCCGTCCAGCGCGAGCGCTTTGCCGGCTCGGACACCGTGTCGAACGCCCGTATGGGCCCGTCCAGCATGGAGCGCTTCTGCGCCCTGGACGCCGAGGGCTCGGCCCTCATGCGCGCGGCCTACGACGCCCTGGGCCTCACCGCCCGGAGCTATGACCGCATCCTCCGCGTCGCCCGCACCGTCGCGGACCTCGCGGGCAGCGAGTCCATCCGCCCGGAGCACCTGGCCGAGGCCGTCCAGTACCGGACGTTCACGCTTGAAAGATAGTCTGCCGGCTTGTATCGATCGATAATGTACGAAGGAGCGCCCAGATGAAACAGCTTCGCACGGTTTGGGAGGAACTGAATCGCTCCATTTTCGTAGGAGAGCGGCGTCAGCACAATCTGCGGGTGCTGACGTATGTGTCTCTTTTCACGGCGGTGCTGGGCCTCGTGCTGCTCGTCATCGACTTTCGGATCGGGGCAACGGGGGCGGCGCTGATCCCGGCGTTTGTGACCCTGGCCGGCGGCCTCGGCTGCGCGTATTTTGCCGCGATCCGAAAAAACCGAGCGGTCGCGTGCGCTTTTCCGGTCACTTTCTGCCTTGTCATGTTCACGATCTACGCGTTCACCGGGTTCATGCAGGGCACGGCCATTTTCTGGTCGCTGCTGATGCCCATCGGGGTCAGCTATTTCGTGGGCGTCAAATACGGCATCTATCTTTCCGCTTACTACTCCCTGCTGTACATCGTGCTGTTTTACACGCCCCTGCGGGAGCATGTCGCGGCGTATTACCCGGAGCAGATCCTGCTCCGCTTTCCGATCCTGTTCATCAGCGTGGCCGCCTTTACGTTCATCTCCATGGTGCAGTATCACCGCATGGCGCTGCGCGACATGGATTACACGGAGCGGCTGAACGCCGAGGTCGAGAAGCAGACCGCGGTGGCCATGGAGCGCGCCGACCGGCTCGAGCACATGAGCGACGAGGTCGTGAACATGCTGGCGGTGGCGATCGACGCGAAGGACCGCTATACCAACGGCCATTCCTTCCGCGTTTCGGCGTATGCCGTGACCCTCGCCCGGCATCTGGGCTGGGCGGAGGAGGAGATCGCCGCCCTGCGGCGCGAGGCGATGCTCCACGACATCGGCAAGATCGGCATTCCCGATGAGGTGCTCAACAAGCCCGGACGCCTGACCGACGCGGAGTTCGACATCATCCAATCCCACGCCGCCATCGGCGGCAGCATCCTCGAGCATTCCGACAGCATGCTGGAGGCGGCGGAAGTCGCCCGGTTCCACCACGAGCGCTATGGGGGCGGCGGCTATCCCGCGGGGCGAAAGGGGGAGGAGATTCCCCTCCACGCCCGCGTCGTCGCCGTGGCGGACGCTTATGACGCCATGCGCTCCGACCGCATTTACCGCAAGGGCCTCGCCCCGGACGCCATTCATGCCGAGCTGGTGCGGGGACGGGGGACCCAGTTCGATCCCGCGCTCCTGGACGCCTTTCTTGTCCTGGCGGACAACGGCGTGCTGGACGAGGTGACGGCGGACGCCAACGAGCAGCTTGCGGGCGCCGTGGAGCTCGGGCTCATCGAGGACCGGCCGGACCGCTAAGCTCCGGCGCTCGTCTCGTCGTCCTCTTCCTCATCCGCCTCCTCCTCCGCGAGGATGGCGAGCGTCAGGGCGACGTCGGACGGGTCGATGCGTCCGTTTCCGTTCCAGTCGATCATTCGTCGGCCTCCGTCCGGTACTCGATCTCCAGCGTGCTCGAGTAGCCGCTCGGCGTCTCAAACAGCACCCGGTCGCCCTCCCGCATGCACTGACGCATGGCGTTGCATACCTGCGGCATCCGGCTCGTGAGTCCCAGGGTCCGGTGGATGCCCCCGGCGCGGAGAATGAGGCGCTCCTCGCCGCGCTCCGCGGCCTCCCGCACGAGACCCCGGATGAACGCCCGGATGTCCGCCGTGGAGACCTTCGCACCCTCCGGCGCGGGCGGCTCCGAAAGAGGCTCGTCCCCCGACGCATACCCGCCGACCATCTCCTCCAGCGCGCGGACCTTTTCCTCCAACGCCTGGATGCGGCTCAGCATTTCCAGCAGTACAGAGTCATAGTTCATAGTATTCTCTCCTTTCTGTGAGTAGAATAACATAGTAACTATGTCTTGACAATAGTTTTCTATATTATTTCTCGGAGTAACTTTCTATGAATGACATGATCCTCCTGAAGGAGGGCGAGGTCGTCCTCAAGGGCCTCAACAAGCGGTATTTCGAGCAGAAGCTCACCCAGAACATCCGGCGGCGGCTGAAGCCCTTCGGCTCCTTCCGCGTCACGGCGATGCAGAGCGTCATCTACGTGGAGCCCCTGGAGGACGGCGTCGACCTGGACGCCGCCTTCGAGGCGCTGCGGTATGTCTTCGGCGTCATGACGCTGACCCGGGCCGTGGCCTGTGAAAAGGACCCGGCAATGATCCTCCGCACGGCGAAGGAGTACCTGGACGAGGACCTGCGCGCGGTCTCCAGTTTCAAGGTGGAGTCCAAGCGCTCGGACAAGGGCTTCCCCATGACCTCCATCGAGCTGAGCCAGTTCGTCGGCGGGGAGCTGAACGAGGCGTATCCCCACTTGAAGGCCGACATGCGGACGCCGGAGCTCACCGTCCACCTGGAGGTCCGGGAGGCGGCGGCCTATGTCCACGGGGCGCCGGTGCCCGGCGCGGGCGGCATGCCCGTGGGATCGAACGGAGCGGCGGTGAGCCTGCTCTCCGGCGGCATCGACAGCCCGGTGTCCACCTACATGATGGCAAAGCGCGGCCTGCGGATCATCCCGGTGCATTTCTTCTCCTTCCCCTACACCTCGGAGCTCGCCAAGGAAAAGGTCATCGACCTCGCAAAGCAGCTCACGGCCTACTGCGGGCGGATGTTCGTGGAGATCGTCCCCTTCACCCACATCCAGGAGGAGATCCGCGCCAAGTGCCCGGAGGAGTATTTCACCATCATCATGCGCCGGTTCATGATGCGCATCGCGGACGAGATCGCGAAGAAGAACGGCTGCGGCGCCCTCATCACGGGGGAGAGCCTCGGCCAGGTGGCGAGCCAGACCATGGAGGCCATGCAGTGCACCGGCGCGGTGGCGGAACTGCCCGTCCTGCGGCCCCTCGTGGGCATGGACAAGGAGGAGGTCATCCGCATCGCCCGGAAGATCGGCACCTTCGACACCTCTATCCTGCCCTACGAGGACTGCTGCACCGTGTTCACCCCGCGGCATCCCTGCACGCACCCGAAGCTCCCGAACGTGGAGGAGGCCGAGGCCGCGCTGGACGTGGAGGCCCTGGTGCGGGAGGCGCTGGACGGACGGGAGCTGGTGAAGCTCGATCCGAGAAAGGGGTTCCAACCGACATGAACTGCGAGATCCTCGCCGTGGGGACGGAGCTCCTCCTCGGCCATACCGTGAACACCAACGCCGCGGACCTCGGTCTGCGGCTGGCGTCGCTTGGAATCAACGTATTCTGGCACACCGTCGTGGGGGACAACCCCGGCCGCCTGCGGGAGGCCGTTGCCCAGGCCCGGACCCGGGCGGACCTCATCGTCTGCACCGGCGGCCTCGGCCCCACCTATGACGACCTGACGAAAAACATCCTCGCGGAGAGCTTCGGCAAGAAGCTCGTCTTCCACGAGGACGAGGCGGATTTCCTGCGGGCGTTCTATGCAAAGCGCAGCCGCCCCATGACGCCGAACGTCCTGCAGCAGGCATGGCTGCCGGAGGGCGCCGTCGTCTTCCACAACGACTGGGGCACCGCCCCGGGCTGCGCCTTCGAGGCGGAGGGGACCCGGGTGCTGCTCCTGCCCGGCCCGCCCTACGAGTGCCTGCCCATGTTCGACGCCTGCGCCGCGCCGTACCTGCGCTCCCTGTCGGCGGAGACCCTGGTTTCGCGCCAGATCCGCGTCTTCGGCATCGGGGAGAGCGCCGTGGAGCAGATCTTCCGCGCCGAGATGGAGACGATGAAAAACCCCTCCCTTGCCACCTACGCGAAGGAAGGGGAGGTCATGCTCCGGGTGACGGCGAAGGCGGCCACCGAGGCCGAGGCCGCCGCCCTGTGCGAGCCGGTGGTCCGTAAGGTGACGGAAACTCTCGGCGCGCATGTCTACGGCGTGGACGTGGACAGCCTGGAGGCGCTGGTCCTCGCGCTTATGAAGGACCGGGGCCTGACCCTCGCCACGGCGGAGAGCCTCACGGGCGGCCTCATCGGGGCCCGGTTCACGGCGGTGCCCGGCGCGAGCGCGGTGTTCCGCGGCGGCGCGCTGACCTACTGCGACGAGGTGAAACATGCGATGCTGGGCGTCCCGGCGGACGTTCTTGCCGAGAAGGGCGCCGTCTCCCGGGAGGTGGCCGCGGCCATGGCCGAGGGCGCGCGCCGGGCCGTGGGCGCGGACCTCGCCGTTTCCGCCACGGGCCTTGCCGGGCCGGACGGCGACGGCGTGAACCCCGTGGGCACCGTGTTCGTCGGCCTCGCCGGGCCGGACGGGACCTGGGTGCGCCATTTGCGTCTGGACGCGAGCCGCGGCCGGGCCCTCGTCCGCACGATGTCCGCCAGCAACGCCTTCGACATGCTCCGCCGGTATCTTACCGGCCTTCCCGTCGAGTAAAAAACGATGGATCCCCTGCACCGTTTCGGCGCAGGGGATCCGTATTGATAGGCCCGGTCGAACTTCTCGCCCATGTTCTTGAAGAAGTACGCCTTGCGAAGAGCCTCGTCGTCGAACAGCTTTGGCCGGACTGGGCTCAGCGATGCTGGAAATCCAGAATGCGCTGGTCAAGGATCTTGCCGTTCCAGATGCTGCGGCAGGCGGTGAGCACCTCGCCCGGACGGTCCTCGATGAGCTCGTCGAGGTATTTCACGACCTCGGTGGAAAGGCTCTCCGTAACGGTCTTGTAGAACAGGGCCGGGGTGTGGTCCACGACGTAGTGCATCACGCCGTCCACGGTGTAAACGGGGTCCTCGATGGTGGTGGCCTCGCTGGTCTCGACGCCGCCGTGGGTGTCGCAACTGATGTCGATGATGAGGGAGCCCGGACGCATCCGCTGCAGGTCGCGGCGGTAGATGATGTGGTCGGTGCGGGAGGTGTCCCAGAGGATGCCGTTCACGAGCACGTCGTATTTGCCGAGGTCCTTC
>CAJOIG010000091.1 GCA_905234575.1 uncultured Oscillospiraceae bacterium | reverse complement strand
GGGTCGCCCTCTCGGATGCGCATGGTGCGGCGGATCTCCTTGGGGATGACGACCCTGCCGAGGTCGTCGATGCGCCGCACGATACCGGTTGCTTTCATTGTATCTTTATCCTCCTGTTGTCAATTTCGTGTCTAACAGGATGTATTATCCGCAGGCGGAGGATTTCTATGCATCCGGGCGAATTTTGGAAGAACGATCCGGATTCTCATGGCGTTTGATCCGGTTCTGACCGGCAGAAACAGCGAAAACAACCCCCAAAAGCATTAACTTTTGGTTTTAAATGGTGTAATATGTTTTTAGAAAGGACGATTGAATCCATGGGGAGCGACTTATGATCAAAGCTATCGTTAAAGACACCTTCTTCCTCTCGCAGAAGTCCGAAGAGGCATCCAGGGCCGACCTGCCGCTGGCCGGGGATATGCAGGACACGCTATCCGCCAACGCGGATCACTGCGTGGGCATGGCCGGAAACATGATCGGCGTGCGAAAAAGAGTCATCATCGTGCACACGGACGGTAAAAACGTCGTGATGTTTAACCCGGTCATCACGGCGAAGGACGGTCCCTATGAGACGGAGGAGGGCTGCCTGTCCCTTTCCGGGACACGGAAGACCACACGGTATGAGACCATCGAGGTGGAGTACCGGGACGTTCGCTGGAACAAGCGAAAGGGCCGGTATGCCGGATTCACGGCGCAGATCATCCAGCACGAGGTCGATCATCTGCAGGGCATCCTGATATGAGCGGGGCGGCGAGACGATCTATTCATGAAATCCGTGAATAATAAGGAGACCGAAGGCATGAAAACTGTAGTCATTACGGGCAGTACCAGAGGGCTTGGCTTTGAGATGGCAAAGCGTTTCCGCGCGGCCGGTTGGAATTTGGTGATCAACGGTGTTGACCCTGACCGTCTGGAAGCGGCGGTCGACGCTCTGAGGCACATCGAAGGCAAAGGAGCCGTCGAAGGCTTCCGGGCCAGCGTGGCCTCCGCGGAGGAGCTGCATCATTTGGCTGTCTTTGCCGCCGAGCGGTTCGGGCCTGTCGATATCTGGATCAACAACGCCGGTGTCAACCAGCCTATGAAGCCGTTGTGGGAGCTGACGGAAAAAGAGATCGACACCGTGCTGGACATTGATCTGCGCGGCGCCGTGCTCGGCAGCAGAGAGGCTGTCCGTCGGATGGAAAAGCAGCCGGACGGTGGGTACATATATAATATCGAGGGGTACGGCAGCAACGACGCTATGATGCTCGGGCTGAATATGTACGGTACAAGCAAGCGCGCCATTACACATTTTACCCGTGCGCTGGCCAAAGAGCTCCGTGAGCGAAACAGCCCCGTGAAGGCCGGGCTTCTGTCTCCGGGCATTATGATCACGGCTTTTACCGTAAACGCCTTGGGCGGAGAACAGGCCATCGAACTGCCGGAGAAAACGAAAAAAGTCTATAACATCCTGGGAGACTACCCGGATGTGGTGGCGGACTATCTTGTGGGGAAGATGCTGGCTGAACCCGGCAGCGGGGCGCATATCTGCTGGCTGACGGGCGGCAAAGCCGCATGGCGGTTCCTGACTGCAGCCTTCCGCAAGCGGGACTTTTTTCAGCAGGAACGATAAGAACTGCAGTATCCGCGAAAATGGGATTCAGTAAGGTGATTCCGTTTGTGTGGTGACAGGAACGGAGGAAAGCGATGTTCCAGGCAATGATCGGCCATCTGGATCTGTCTTCCGGAGCGGTTGACTATTGGAACGCTTACGGCGAATGAACGGGAGACGCCATGAAACAAAACGACAAAACCAACGTAATGCGCCTGCTGGACAGCAAAAAGATCCCCTATGTCAGCCACACCTATGAGCCGAACGGAAAGCTGACGGGTGCGGAGATCGCTGAGCGCCTCGGCGAAATGGCGGAAAAGGTTTTCAAGACCCTCGTGACTGTTGGCAAGACCGGAAACCACTACGTCTTTGTGATCCCTGTGCTGGCGGAGCTGGACCTGAAAAAGGCTGCCAAAGCCTCAGGAGAGAAATCCATCGACATGATAAAGCAGAAGGAGCTTCTGCCTCTGACGGGTTATATCCACGGCGGCTGTTCCCCCGTGGGCATGAAAAAGCCCTTCCCTACCTTCCTGCATGAGACAGCGGCCGAGCTGGAGACGATCTGCGTCAGCGCGGGAAGGGTCGGCGCCCAGATCGAGCTTTCGCCGCAGGATCTGGAAACTGTCGTACACTACACGCTGGCGGATCTGGTGGTGTGAATATGAACAAACAGGAACTGATCGAATACGCGGCATCCTATTACTCCGTGGGGCCGGACTATCCCTGGCCGGAGTATGACTACTTCGTGCTGCGTCACCGGGACAATCGGAAGTGGTTTGCCGTGGAAATGACCGTGCCGTATCGCAAGCTGGGGCTGGATCGGGACGGCAATGTGGATATCGTGGACGTGAAGTGCGGTCCGCTGCTGATGGGATCCTACCGCGATATTCCGGGCATCCTTCCCGGGTATCACATGAATAAGGCGCATTGGGTCACGCTGCTGCTGGACGGCGGGACGGAGGATGGGCTCATCCAAGAGCTGCTGGACGTAAGCTACGAGCTGACGGCTTCGCGGCGAAAAAAACCATAGGGCAGTAATCGAACAATCATCAACCGATCGGGATTCGCAGGAGGTGTTACAGATGAGAAAGCTGTCAATCTGCTTTTGGATTATGGCTGTATTGTTGTCCGATATCATGTGTGCGGTCGTTGCCTGGAACTACTGCGATATGCTATGGGGAATCCATTGCGCTGGTTACAGCGCTCCGGTATCGACTGCATTTCTGTCTGCGATTCCCTTTGCCGTTGGAATTGCGATCTGTATTGCTTCAGCGCTTTTCCTCACAAAGAAACCTGCTAAGTCTGACAGATTCCAGTTTAATGAGGAGACAAACCAATGAAAACAGCGATCGTGTATTATTCGCAGCATCACGGGAACACGAAAAAGCTCCTGGACGCCATTGCCGCGCAGGAGGAAGTGACGCGGATCGACGTCATCGAGAACAAGGACGCCGACCTCTCCGGCTTTGACCGCATAGGATTTGCCTCGGGCATCTACTTCGGCTCCTTTGCCAAGCAGATCCTCGCCTTCGCGAAGGAAAAGCTGCCGGAGGACAAGGACGTGTTCTACATCTATACCCATGGCGCACCGTCCGGCGACTTCCTGAAGGCCATGCGCCAGATCGCGGCAAGTAAGCGCTGCCGGGAGATCGGCGAATACCACTGCCAGGGCTTCGACACCTACGGCCCCTTCAAGCTCGTGGGCGGCATCGCCAAGGGGCATCCCACAGAGGAGGAAATCGCCGCTGCGGTGCGCTTCTATCAGGAACTTTGAATATTACGACACGAGGGATAGCATAATGGAACTATTGCACGGCTCCCCGACCGATATGACAGGACGGAGCGACAGAGAGATCCGAACATACGAATATCTGGACCGGCTGGGCGTTGCTTTTGACCGGACAGATCACCCGGACCAGCCGGCGACCTCCATGGAGGTGTGCGCGACGGTGGACGCCATCCTCGGCGTACATATCTGCAAGAACCTCTTTCTCTGCAACCGGCAGAAGACGAACTTCTATCTGCTGATCATGCCGGGGGACAAGCCGTTCAAGACGAAGGAACTGTCCGGGCAGATGGGCGTGAGCCGCCTGTCCTTCGCGGACGAGGAGTATATGGAGCAATTTCTGGACCTCCATCCCGGCAGTGTCTCCGTCATGGGCCTGATGAACGACCGGGAGCACCGGGTACGGCTCGTCATCGATGAGGATGTGCTGAAGGAAGCGTTCTTCGGCTGTCACCCCTGTGAAAACACCAGTTCCATCCGCTTTGCCACCAAGGATCTGGTGGATACGATCCTGCCCGCTTTGGGCGTAGAACCGATCCTCGTGAAGCTCGTCGGGACAGAGGTATGAAACCCGCCTATACCGCTGCCATATCCGTGCCAGTATTCTGATTCTGGAGTTCGCGCAAGCCGGGTTGACATCCACTATGATCATCTCCCGGTTCCGATCCATACCTGGTTCGATCTATTTCACGAGCACCCCTATGCGGATGCTTGCCTTGCCCGTATCACGGACAAGCGCCGCGGTTGCGGTCTGGAGATGAACGGAATCGGTATGCGGGACTCCGGAAAACAGCGCTCGGCGGGATTTGTGATGCTTTTCCCGGTCTCTGAAAAAACATTTGCAAATCGGATAGAATTGTGGTATATTTAACATGCATCCATGTAAAATGCTCGACGGCGCTTCCCGTTTTTCGGGCAGAGACCGCCGATGACGGGGCGTTTGCCCCGCTCCACTATTGACAGGAGGATATAACATGAAACGCACGAACATCTCGAACAACGTTATCCGGCGTCTTCCCCGTTATCTCCGCAAACTGGACGATCTCCACGCCAAAGGCGAGGAGCGCATCTCCTCCGGCGAGCTCGGCCGGCAGATGGGCCTGACCCCCTCCCAGATCCGGCAGGACTTCTCCTGCTTCGGTGAGTTCGGCCAGCAGGGCTACGGCTACAACATCGAGTCCCTCAGCAAGGAGATCGGGCA
Source organism: uncultured Oscillospiraceae bacterium (assembly GCA_905234575.1). Taxonomy (GTDB): domain Bacteria; phylum Bacillota; class Clostridia; order Oscillospirales; family Oscillospiraceae; genus CAJOIG01. The sequence goes on along the minus strand of CAJOIG010000091.1, from coordinate 2,998 downwards.
GATCCTCGGCACCTACCGCGACTATTCCGCCATCCTGGTCGGTCCCGGCCACCTGGGCACCGCGCTCGTCGAGAACTTCAAGTTCATCATCGACGGTTACACCTTCCTCGGCGCCTTTGACATCCGCCCGGAGATGATCGGCACCACCGTCGGCGGCTATCCCATCTACGACATCGCCACCCTCGGCGATTTCGTGAAGGAGCACAAGGTGGACATCGCCATCCTCACCGTGCCCCGGGAGCCCGCGCAGGAGCTGACGGACGTCCTCGTGGACGCCGGCATCCGCGCGATCTGGAACTTCACGAACGTGGAGCTGGACGTGGGCGATACCGATACCCTGGTGGAGAACATCCACTTTGCGGACAGTCTGCTGGTCCTGACCTACCGCCTGGCGGAGCAGGACGACCTGCGCGCCGCCAAATGAATCCGATCACCGCGCCGGATACCATCGCCGCTATCGCCACGGGCTCCGTGCTCGCGGCCATCGGCGTGGTCCGCGTCAGCGGGCCGGACACGCTCGCCATCCTCGACCGCGTGTTCCGGCCGCAGCAGGGCGCGCCCATGTCCCGGCGACCGGACCGCAAGCTCGTTCTGGGCCGCCTCTTCGATGCGGAAGGGGCGGTCCTTGACGTATGCCTTGCGACGGTCTCCCGCGGACCGAACAGCTACACCGGGGAGGATACGGCGGAGCTCCAGTGCCATGGCTCGCCCACGGTGCTGCGGCAGGCGCTGCTGTCCCTGTTCGCCGCGGGCGCCCGGCAGGCGAAGGCGGGGGAGTTCACCCGGCGGGCCTTTCTGAACGGACGCCTGGACCTCACCCAGGCGGAGGCCGTCATCGACCTCATCGACGCCGAGACTCCGCGAATCGCCCAGAACGCCGCCGCCCAGCTCGACGGCGCCATCACCCGGCGCACGGATACGGTCTACGACGGGCTGACCGCGATCTGCTCCCACTACCACGCGGTGCTGGACTACCCGGACGAGGACATCGAGCCCTTCGCCCTCGCGCAGTACCGCGCTGTGCTCGCGGAGAGCGCGGCGGAGCTTTCCCGCCTGCTCGATACCTTCCGCCGGGGTTCCCTCATGAAAAACGGCGTCGCCTGCGTGCTCCTCGGCCGGCCCAACGCGGGGAAGTCCTCGCTGCTGAACGCCCTTTTGGGCTATGACCGGGCCATCGTCACGGAACTTCCCGGCACCACCCGGGACACCATCGAGGAGAAGGCCGTCGTGGGGGGCGTGCTCCTGCGGCTGACGGATACCGCCGGCCTGCGGGCTACGGACGATCCCGTGGAGCGCCTCGGCGTGGAGCGCGCGCAGGACGCCGCCCATGCCGCGTCCCTGGCCCTGGTCCTGCTGGACGGCTCGGAACCCCTCGGCCCGGAGGACGACGCCGTATTGTCGGCGGCGCAGAGCGCGGAGCATGTCCTGATCCTCCGCACCAAGGCGGACCTGCCGCCGGCGGCCTGGACGCGGGCGGACGCGATCCCCGTCAGCAGCCGGACCGGGGAGGGTCTCGCGGCGCTCGAAGCCGCGGTGGCGGCCCTGTATCCCCCGGACGAAGCCGTCCCCGCGGGGCAGACGCTGACCAATCCCCGCCAGGCGGACGCCGTGGCCCGGGCTCTCGACTATCTGCGCGCCGCCATGGACGCCATGGACGAGGGCGTGTTCCCGGACGCCGTCCTCACGGAGATCGAGGGCGCCCTTACCGCCCTGGGCGAGCTGACCGGCCGTGTCGTGCGGGAGGACATCACGAACGGCATCTTCGCCCGCTTCTGCGTGGGCAAATGATTCATACCATATAAAAATCCCCTGGCGGAGATTTCGTTTCTCCGTCGGGGGATTTTTGCAATGCGGTTCAGAACAGGGAGCAGACTAGCTCGGTGTAGGCAGGCCGGCGATGAGCTCCGCCTGGGCGTACAGCACCATGGCGAGGCGCTTGGCCCGGGCCTTGTCCTCGGCGTAGGCCTTCTTCAGCGCCTCGAAGGCCGGGTGCTCGCCGTTGAGCTCCAGCACGCGCCTGGCCTTCACCCGGCTGCTCTCCGGCACGCCGGGCACGTTCTGGAAGTATTTCTCCATCTCCAGCGTGACCTCGCCCTCGGTGGTGAGGAACACCGGCTGAGATTTGAGCTTGTGGCTCAGGCGCACGGACTCGCACAGACCGGGCAGGCTCTCCTTCACGAAGTCCAGAAGCTCCTTGGCCTCCTCCTCCTTCTTTTCGGTGTCGGCCTTCTGCTCGTCGGACTCGAGGAGGTCGTCGGAGGTGACGTTGCAGAAGGGCTTCTCCTCGTAGGCGTTCAGAAGCTGCATGACGAACTCGTCCACGTCGTCCGTGAGGCAGAGCATGTCGTAGCCCGCGGCCTTGACGGTCTCGGCCTGGGGCAGAGCGGCGGCGCGCTTCACGGTCTCGGCGCAGGCGTAGTAGATCTTCTCCTGGCCCTCGGGCATGGCCTTCACGTATTCCGCGAGGGTGATGAGCTTGTCCTCCTTCACGCTGTGGAAGAGGAGGAGGTCCTTGAGCTGGTCCTTGTGCATGCCGTAGTCGCCGACGACGCCGTATTTGAGCTGGGGCGCGAAGGCGGCGTAGAACGTCAGGTAGCTGTCCCGGTCCTCGTCCTTGAGGCGGGTGAGCTCCGCCTGGATCTTCTTTTCGAGGTTCCCGGCGATGATCTTGAGCTGCCGGTCGTGCTGCAGAAGCTCCCGGGAGATGTTGAGGCTCAGATCGGGGGAGTCCACGACGCCGCGCACGAAGCGGAAATACTCCGGCACGAGGTCCGCGCATTTTTCCATGATCATGACGCCGTTGGAGTAGAGCTGCAGGCCGGGCTGATACTCCCGGGTGTAGTAATCGTAAGGCGCCTTCGCGGGGATAAAGAGCATGGCCTTGTAGCTCGTCAGGCCCTCGGCGTTCACGCGGATGACGCCCACGGGGTCCGCGCTGTCGTGGAAGTGCTCTTTATAATACGCTTTGCAGTCCTCGTCCGGCACCTCGCTCTTCGGG
>CAJOIG010000090.1 GCA_905234575.1 uncultured Oscillospiraceae bacterium | reverse complement strand
GCCTCCGGCGGCGGCGGGATCGACCTGACCGGCATGCTGGCCCTGCGGCAGTATGTCTTCGTCGCCTCCCAGGGCGAGATCACGGGCGGCAGCGTCTCCACCCCCGTCTACGGCGTGTACGAGCGCGGCGGCGACGGCGAGCCCGCCTTCGTGCCCGCGGCCTTCGACGGCGCGATCGGCGTCTACCTCGACAGCGCCATGACGGAGCCCGCCGGCGCCGTGATCGCGACGGCGAAGGACGGCATACTGACCGTCTCCGGCGTGGACGGGAGCGCGAACACCGCCTACTACCTCTCCACCGGCGAGGACGCCTATCCCACCGCCATTTACGTCGTGGGCGACGAGTACGCCGGAAAGACCGCCGTGCTGACCCTGGCGGACGGCACGGACCTCGCGCTTACCACCTTCGCCCCGAACATGGCCTACGGCGACTACGCGGCCCTCACGGACGACAACGCCATCGCGGGCGACACCTCCGTCTACATCGGCGGAAACCGCACTGCCGTGGCCCTGTCCGACTTGCAGGACCCGGAGAACTTCGCCGGGCACGAGGCCGCCGCCGCGTGGTATCTGCGCTCCGGCATCACGAACTCCGGCGACCGGCTGACCGTCTTCGGACCCAAGCTCTACGGCTATGAGTTCGCCATGGCGCTGTACCGCCTGTTCCAGATCGTCGTGGACCAGACGACCTCCGCCGCGGGCTACGCCGATCCCGACGACTTCGTCGGCGCGATGTTCTCGAACGACCCCTACTCCGACGCGGTCTCCGCCACGCTGCAGGCGGGGGTGTGGGACGGCATCTACACCCGCTTCTCCGACGTGAAGGACCTGGGCGGCGGGTTCTATCTCACGGAAAACATCCCCGGCGTGACGAGCCTCGGCACCGGCGCGGAGGTGACGGCGGAATTCGCCTACGTCGGCCTGTACAACGCCTTCGTCTCCCCCTGGACCAGCAAGAACGAGGCGGGCGAGGCCATGGCCGCGGCCCTGAGCAAGGCCGCCGGGAAGGCCCCGACGAACGAGGCGAAGATCGCCGCGGTGTCCGCCATCCTGCTGGGCGAGGAGACCGCGCCCGCTCCCGGCGCCGTCCTCACCAAGGCCGAGGCGGTGGAGCTGCTCTACGCCGCGAAGGACTATGTCTGCGCGAAGACCGCGCCCGACGCCGCCCGCGCCGAGGCCGTGGGCTCCCCCTACGCGGACATGAGCCAGTACTTCGGCCCGGAGTACGGCGAAACCCTGCTCGTGAATCCCGCGAACATCGACGCCGTCCGGAACGCCATCGATGACCTGGGCCTCATCTCCGAGGAGAACGCCGCCCTGCTCGTGAACAACGCGGGCGAGCTCACCATCACGAACAACACCGTCTCCCTGACCGGCAGCGCCCCCCGGGCCCAGGCCGTCATCACGGGTCTTGCCGACCCGCGCTACGCTCTGGACGGCCAGGAGGCCGCCACCGATCCCACCCACGACGGCTTTGTCTACAACGCCACGAGCCGCAACGCCTACTACCGCTTCGCCCTTGGCACCGCCCTCGCCGTCTGGGGCAAGGACTCCCTCGTGAAGCTCCGCTCCGACAACGGCACCCTGGTCCTCGACGGCGAGGCCGTCGGCACCACCCCGCCCTCGACCATGGCGGGCACCGCCTTCGTCGGCTTCGGCGGCGCGCTGAACATCGAAAACGCCGTGGCCTACTCCTCCTCCCAGCACCTGACGAACAACCTCTACAACGGCACCGTCCACTACGTCGACGCCGCAGCCTTCGGCTCCGGGCGCGTGTACAGCTCCGACTTCTGGGGCGGGTATCAGGTCTTTGAGGACAGCGTCGCCTCCGGCGGCTCCGTCACGGACGAGCCCACCACCCTCATCGTGAAAAACAGCCTGTACGGCAACTCCATCGGCGGCAACGGCTTCGCCTCCCAGTACTTCGAGAACTCCCTGCTGAACGTCTACACCGCCACCTTCCAGAACACCACCTCCCTCGTGACCGACGCGGGCTCCCTGACCCTCGTGAACTCCGTGCTCAACTGCGGCTCCCAGAAGCTCTTCGCCGCCACCGGCTGCGAGCGCGCCGTCATCACCGTCACGGACTCCGAGCTGAACCTGCCCGGCGGGAACGTCCTCGCGAGCGTCGGCAACCGCTCCGGCGTGAACGCCATCACCGACGTGACCGTCGATCCCGCGAACCTCGCGGAATACCAGGCCCTGTACGACGGCGAGATGGCCATCCGCTTCCACGGCGACGTCGTGATCGACACCGCCGACGGGACCCTCTCCGTAGACGTGGCCGAGGGCGCGGTCCTGACCGTGACCTCCGCGAACCTCACCATGGACAACTTCACGAACACCGGCGCCGGCCAGCTCATCGTCGTGACCGACCCGGCCTACGGCACCGTCACTGTCAAGTAAGCACCCAACAACAGAATCATCCCGCCGATCCGATGGACCGACGGGATAATTCTATTCCGTTTCCCAAGGATGCAGAACGCTCACTCGGCCAGCGCCCGGGCGAAGAAGGCCCGGACGACGGCCTCGTACCGCGGGCGGTCCACGAGAAAGCTCAGGCCGTGGCCCGCGCCGGGGAAGGTCTCGAGCTGCACCAGGTCCGGGTTCGCGGCGGCGACGGCCCGGCCCATATCGCAGGGGACGAACCGATCGTCCTCCCCGTGGAGCACGAGGATGGGGACCCGGGCGCGCTTGACCGCCTCCGCCGCGTCGGCGTCGTTCAGGCCGAAGCCGCCGTACAGCCGCGCGCCGAGGCGCAGGAGCGGCATCGCGAGGGCCGGCGGGACATGCCGGTCGGCGCAGACCCTGCGGATGATGGCCGCGGGGGAGGTGAACGGCGCGTCCGCGAGGACCGCCCGCACGCTCGGCGGCAGGTCGAGCCCCGACGCCATCAGCACCGTGGCCGCGCCCATGGAGATCCCGGCAAGCAGGAGCGGCCGGTCCGGCCCGAAGCGCTCCCGGGCGTAGGCGACCCAATCCAGGCAGTCGTACCGCTCCTTCACGCCGAAGGTGATAACATGGCCTTCGCTCGCGCCGTGGGCCCGCTGCTCGGGCATCAGAAGGCCATAGCCCTCGGAGAGATAGAACTGCGTCCCGCCGGAGAAATCCCGGGAGGGCGTGCCCCGGTAGCCGTGGAAGGCGAGGACGATCGGCGCACCCTCCCGACCGGGATAGTACCGCCCCGCGAGGCGCAGGCCGTCCCGGGAGCGGATAAAGACCCGCTCGAAGGGGCGGGCGTTCAGCGTCTCGATCATACCGGTGATCTCCTCCCGGAAAGGATCCATCTGCGGGGTATGGGCGATGTGGAAGTCGTCGTTCTGGAAACGGTCCGGGGACCGGAACGCGATGCTGAACACCGCCGCACTCACCGCGAGCAGCAGCGCCAGAAGAGCCAACGTCACAAGAAGAATGGTCATTGGAAAAGCTCCGTTTCCGGGCGGCATCCGCCCTGCGCCTCCATTGTAACCGTCCGCGGCCGGAAGCGCAACATTTTTACCGAATTAAATTGACATAGTTTATATCGTATGTTATTGTTAGGGGTAATCCGAAAAACAAGGGAGAAACACATGATGAACGGCGCTGAAGCCATGGTAAAATGCCTGGAGGCCGAGGGGATCACCCAGGTCTTCGGTTATCCCGGCGTGGCCATCGCCCCGTTTTACGAGGGGCTGTACCACTCCGGCATCCAACACATCCTCGTCCGCCAGGAGCAGAACGCCGGGCATGCCGCAAGCGGCTACGCCCGCCTGTCCCGAAAGCCCGCCGTATGCGTCGTCACCTCCGGTCCGGGCGCGACGAACCTCATCACCGCCCTCGCCACCGCCTACGCCGACAGCATCCCCATCGTGGCGATCTCCGGCCAGGTGTCCAGCGAGCTCCTCGGCCGGGACGTCTTCCAGGAGGCGGACATGCGCGGCGCGACGGAGTCCTTCGTCAAGCACAGCTACCTCGTGAAGGACCCGGACGACCTGCCCCGGGTGTTCAAGGAGGCGTTTTATATCGCGTCCACCGGGCGGAAGGGCCCTGTCCTCATCGATGTGCCCATCGACGTGCAGAACCGGGAGCTGACAAAGCCCTTCGCCTATCCCGAAAGCGTGACCATGCGGGGCTATAAGCCCGAGATCCGCGTGAACATGGGCCAGATCCACAAGGTCGTCGCGGCGCTGAACCAGTCTCGAAAACCCCTCATCTGCGCGGGCGGCGGCGTCATCCTCGGCGACGGCGAGGAGATGCTCCGCGCCTTCTGCGAGAAGTTCAGCATCCCCCTCGTCCACACCATGATGGGCATGGGCGTCCTGCCGAAGAAGCACCCGCTGTACTTCGGCATGCTGGGGAACAACGGCAAGCCCTACGCCAACAAGGCCGTCCGCCGGGCGGACCTGCTGCTCGTCGTAGGCGCGCGTCTCGCCGACCGCGCCATCCCGAAGCCCGAGAACCTCGCCCAGCGCGTCGCCGTCATCCACATCGACATCGACACCGCGGAGATCGGCAAGAACATGGGCCCGACCATCCCCCTCGTGGGCGACGTGAAGGACATCTTCGGCGCGCTGATGGCCGAGCCCATCGAGCCCGCCGCCCAGAGCTGGATCGACGAGCTGGAGGAGGTCAAGCGCAACACCCTCGACGGGCGCGTTTTCAGCGACCGGTTCGTGAACCCGAACACCCTGGTGCAGAAGCTCTCCGAGAAGATGGCGGACGACGCCGTGTACGTCGCGGACGTGGGCCAGAACCAGCTCTGGAGCGCGGACAACTACGTCATGAAAAGCGGGCGCTTCCTCACCACCGGCGGCATGGGGACGATGGGCTACTCCATCCCCGCCGCCATGGGCGCGAAGCTCTTTGCCCCGGAGCGGCAGACCGTGGCCGTCTGCGGCGACGGCTCCTTCCAGATGTCCATGAACGAGCTCGCCACCCTGCGGGTGAACGACATCCCCGTAAAGATCCTCGTCGTCCGCAACCGCTACCTCGGCCTCGTGCGGGAATACCAATACAACACCTACGACGCCCACTACGAGGGCGTGCAGCTCTACGACTGGCCCCGGTACGACAAGCTGGCGGAGGCGTACGACATGCCGTTTTTCGCCTGCGCCCATACGGACGAGCTCGACGCGACGCTGGACGCCTTCCTCGCCTGCCCCGACGCCTGCCTCATGGTGTGCGAGGTGGACAGCGAGGACCGGGTAAAGTGACAGGAGGCGACACGATATGAAAGGTATATTTTCCGTGCTCGTGGAGAACCGGGACGGCGTCCTGTCCTCCATCGCGGGACTGTTCGCCCGCCGCGGCTACAACATCGACAGCCTCGCCGTCGGCGTGACCGACAACAGCGAGATCTCCAGCATGACCATCGTCTCCTCCGGCGACCAGCGGACCATCGACCAGATCGAAAAGCAGCTCAACAAGAAGATCGACGTCATCAAGGTCCGCCGCCTGACCGAGGCCAAGTGCGTCACCCTGGAGATGATGCTCATCAAGGTCTCCTGCTCCGCCACGACGCGCTCGTCCATCATCGAGCTCTGCCAGATCACCGGCGCGAAGATCATGAAGGTCGCGCCGAAATACCTCCTGCTGGAGTACCACGCCGACCCCGAGGGCATCGAGGACTTCATCCGCCTCGTCAAGGGCTACGGCATCCTGGAGATCCAGCGCACCGGCGCCATCGCCATGGAGAAGAGCTGATATGCTGCTGCACGACACGCCCATTTCCGAAATGCTGCCGGGGGACGACATCGAGGGCTTCTATCTCCTGAACGACCCCGCCGTCCGCACCAGCAAGAACGGCAAGCCCTACCTCGCCGGAAAGCTCGCCGACCGCACGGGCTCCATCGAGCTGCGCGCCTGGGACTATCCCGGCCCCCTGGGCTCCGGGGACGCCGGCTCTGTCGTCAAGGTCCGGGGCCAGGTCGGCGAGTTCGGCGGCGAGCCCCAGTTCAACGTCCGGCTCATCCGCGCCGCCGCGGAGGGCGACGTATACGACCGGGCCGCCCTCGTCCCCACCGCGCCCATCGACCCGGACGCCGCCATGGCGGAGATCCGCCGTCTCATCGCGGGCTTCCGGGACGACGACTACCGCGCCCTCGCCGCGGGGATGCTCGACAAAAACGAGGCCCTCCTGCGCTCCTTCCCCGCCGCCAAGAGCATGCACCACAGCTTCGTATCGGGGCTTCTCATGCACACGCTCGGGATGCTGCGGCTGGCGGACCGGATCGCGGGGCTCTACCCCGAGGTCATCGACCGGGACCTTCTCCTCACCGGCACGCTGCTGCACGACTTCGCGAAGGCCAAGGAGTTCGACCTCTCCCCCCTCGGCCTCGTGGCGGACTACTCCGTGCAGGGCCAGCTTCTCGGCCACCTCTACATGGGCGCGCGGGACGTCGCCGCCATGGCGGAGGCCCTGGGCATCCCGGCGGAGAAATCCCTCCTCGTCCAGCACCTCATCGTCTCCCACCACGGCACGAGGGAGTTCGGCGCCATCACCCTGCCGGCCACGGCGGAGGCGGAGCTTCTGTCCTACCTCGACCTCATCGACAGCCGCATGGAGATCTACCGCGAGACGCTCGCCGACGTGGAGCCCGGGCAGTTCAGCGGCCCGGT
>CAJOIG010000089.1 GCA_905234575.1 uncultured Oscillospiraceae bacterium | reverse complement strand
CAACAACTACCGCTACTACGACGCCTGGGACATCAATTTTCTCATCGACTGCCTCTGGTTCAAGAACTACGGCTTCGGCATCGAGCAGACGGCGAAGCTCGTCTCGGACAGCTCCTACGAGGACGTCATGGCCGACATGGAGACCCGCCGTGCGGAGATCGAGGCGTCCATCGCCCATGAGAAGCTGCTCCTCGAGCGGGCGGAGCAGTATTTCGCCGCCATGCGCCGCACGCGCACGATGCTCGGCCAGTGCGACCTCGTCTACAGCCCGGAGTTCTACCGCTACCTGAACCGCTTCAACCACGACTACGAAAACATCACCGAGCTGCAGGACCTCTCCCACCAGTGGCTGCAGTACATGCCCTTTGTGAACCGCAGCTTCGAGATCCGGCGCGCGGACCTCGAAAACCGCACGGACAACTACGCCTGGGGCTTTTCCATGGGCATGGACTTCGTGAAAAAGCTGGACGTGCCCCTGGTCCCGCCGGTGACCCACCTGCGCTCGGAGCCCAGCGTCCACGCAATCTTCACAAGCTCCGGCAAGACCGACTTCTCCCCGAAGCACATGGCCTTCGTCATGGACTACGTCCGGGAGCACGGCCTCACCGTCACGGGAAACGCCCGGGGCAACCTCGTCTGCTCCGTCATGGAGGAGGGACGGCTCACGGGCTATTTCGAGGTATGGCTGCCCGTGGAGGCCAAGGACGGCCTTGTGTTCGCCCACCCGGAGCGCGCCCATGGCTGAGCGCGTCTATGCCCTGATCCTCTGCGGCGGGCGGTCCTCCCGGATGGGGACGGACAAGGCCGCGCTGCCCTTCGGCGGGCAGACGCTGCTCGCCCGGGCCGCGGCCTTCTGGTCCGCCCGGCCGGAGATTTGCGGCGTGCTCGCCGCCGTCGGCAGCCCGGAGCACGGCCTTGATCTGCCGGACGGCGTGACCCCGGTGTACGACCTTTATCCCGGCGGCGGACCCATGGCGGGGCTGCACGCGGCCTTCGCCGGGTCCGACGCGGACGCGCTCTGCGTCAGCGCCGTGGACATGCCATTCCTCACGCCGGAGCTCCTGCCGCCCCTGTGCGCGTCCGGGGCCGACGCCTGCGTCTATGAGAAGGACGGCCGCCCGGAGCCGCTTCTCGGACTCTACCGGCGCGCCTGTCTCCCGGCTCTGGACGCCGCGCTGCGGGACGGAAGGCGCAAAATGTCCGCCCTGCTGGGGGCGGTCCGGGCCAAGGTCCTGCCTCTCCCGGCGGACCTCCGTCCAGCCGCGGAAAACCTCAACACCCGGGACAATTACCTCCGGGCCATCGCCGGCACGCCGCCCACCGTCTCCTGCATGGGCTGGTCCGGCTCCGGCAAAACGACGTTCCTCGAAAAGCTGCTGCCCGCTCTCATCGCCCGCGGACTGCGCGTGAACCTCATCAAGCGCGACGCCCACGGCTTCGAGATGGACATCCCCGGCAAGGACACCTGGCGCCTGACCCGGGCCGGCGCGGCCTGCACCGCCATCCTGGGCCCCGAGGGCTGGGCGATCCTCGGCAGGGAGGAGATCGAGCTGGACGACCTCCGCGCCAAGCTCCCGCCCGCGGACCTCATCCTCCTGGAGGGGCACAAATACTGCGCCTACCCCAAGGTCGAGGTCCATCGCCGGGCCACGGGAAAGCCCTTCATCACGACGGACGCCACCCTCCTCGCCGCGATCACGGACGAGCCCCTCCCCACCGACGCCCCGCAGCTCGGCCTCGACGACGCCGACGCCTGCGCGGACCTCATCCTCCGCACCTTCTTCCCCGCCCGGTCGTAGCGGCGGGCACAGCACGAAACCCCACCGACGCACAAGTCCGCGTCGGTGGGGTCGTTTTTTTCTGCGGTTCAGCCGGTCGTTTCGGCGGAGGCCGTTTCCGTTTCATCCGAGGTCGTTCCGGCCTCGCCGGAGGAGCTGGCCTCGCCGGAGCTCTCCCGGCTCGCGCCGGGCATCGGCATCCCTCCGCCCATGCCGCCGGAGCCGCGTCCGGAGGGCAGGGCCGAAGTGTCCACGAGGGCGGAGCTGTCCGCCGCCTGGCCCGCCGTGGTGGCGGGAATGGCGCCGTCGAGCTGGCCGCGGACGCTCTGCGCCCGGAGGTCAAAGAACGTCAAAAGCTGGTCCACACCCGCCTCAAAAGCCTCGGGCGTGGTGAAGGACCGGGGATCCCGGGCCACATACGGGGCGATTCGCGCCCGGGCTGCGGTGAGCTCCGCCGCGAGCCAGCCCGAATCCCAGGCGTCCGCAAGGAACATCCGGTACAGCTCGTGATACCGCGCGGTGAAGCCCTCGTCGGAGAATACCCAGGCCACCATGGGGCGATCCGCCATCTCGCCGCTCGTGACCGGGGTGTCGATGGGGGAATTCACCACGGAGGCCATGCCGCTGCTGCCGAAGTCCCCGAAGCCCTCGTTGTAGTCCCAGGGGAGCATGGTGAGGCGGCCGTCCTTTTCGTACAGGTAGTAGTTATGGACGGAGGAGCCGGTGTAGCTGTCGCCGTTGCAGACGAAGGTGTGCACGACGAGATAGCGCAGCATGGCCTCCGTATCCACGACGGAGGGGATGTCCTCCCCCGCGTTCAGCTTCCGCAGGGACTCGATGATCCGGTACTGGTCCCGGCGGGAGAGCTCGGTCTTGGCGCTGGCAAAAATGTTGTAGTAGCTGTCGGGGTCGTCGTCGATGTACTTGAGCTTCACGTCGTCGCCGCGGCCCATGCCCTCCCGGGCGCCGCCGTTATTGAGGTTGTCGGGCTTGAAGAGGTTGCCGTGCTCCGGGCCGTAGTTCCGCTCCAAAAAGGCGTCCTCCAGACCCTCCACCGCGAGATAGAAGCCCCAGTCCTCCCCGTTCACGGTGACGAATACGAAGCTGCACAGGGGCGACGCCACGCCGAACCGGGCCATCATGCGGTAGGTGATATAGTCCCGCAGGCAGGAGTCGTCCACCACGAGGTTGTTCAGGGCGAGCTTGTCGAGGCCGCGGTAGGAGCCGCCCTCCGTGAAGTGGTCGAACTCCACCTTGAAGCTGTACTTGCCCGTGGCTCTGGACCTCTGCATGGAGCTGTTGCCCTTGCCGCGGATGGCGGCGTTTTCCACGAGCTCGCCGTCGATCACGAGGTCGCAGGTGATATACTCCTTGCTCTCGCAGTTCGCGATGAAGCTGTCCCAGGTCCCGTCGTCCGGGACGCGGATGTCGATGCTGTGGACGATCGCGGGATCGAGCAGCCCGTCCGCGTAGGCCGCCGCGGGTTCCTCCGAAGCCGCCGCCTCCGGGACCGCCGCGGGCTCCGCCGGAGCCGCTCCGCAGCCCGCCGTCAGCAAGAGCGCCGCCGCCAGCAGCGCTGCTGGTAACCAAGTCTTCATAATTTGATTCCCCTCTCTGCGCCCATTATACAGGCCGCTTTCCTCCGCGTCAACAAAAAGGACGGCCCCGGGGACCGTCCTTTTTGAAGCGATATGGATGCGGGGAGCCGTCAGCCGATGGCCTCCTCCACCTGGGCCTGGATACCGGAGAGGTCCTCGATCATGGCGAAGATGCTCTCCCCCAGGCCGGGATCGACCACGTCGGTGATGGTGACGCTGCCGTCGGGGCCGACGGTGTAGGTCACGATGATCTGAATCTCACCGGCGAAGGGGCTGACGGTGGTCAGCTCCACGGTCTGGGCGCCGTCCGCCGCGGGAGCCGCGGGGGCGGGAGCGCCGGACGCCTCGCCGGAGGCGGCCCCGGCGGGGGTGACGGTGATGGTGCCGTCCGGGTTCTCCGTCACGACGCCGTTCACCGTGCCATCCACGACGTTCAGGCTGTCCAGAATGCACTCGCCGGTGACGTTCCAGACCGCGCCGTTCACAAGGGTCAGGTTCATCTTGCCGATGGCGTTGTGGGCGGGGGTGTTCACCACGCGGCGGGCGGCGAGATAGTCATAGGTGTTCGCGGCGGTGCCGTCCATGGGCTCGCCGGTCTTGTTGAAGAAGAACTGGCCGACGATGGGCGCGCCGTTCTCGTCCACGTGCTGGGCATAGCTCGTGGAGATCTGGCCGGTAACGACGGCGTTGTCGAGGGTCACGTCCACGGTGGAGGTGGACCAGGTGGACAGGCGGTTCGTGCTGCCGTCGTACACGGCGAGGGTGGACTTGTTGTTGGAGGAGCCGACGGAGTTCCAGATGTCGCCCTCCAGCTCGGAGTTTTTGATGGTGACGGTCTTCGTGGTGCCCTCGACGGAGGCGCCGGAGGCATCGCCCGGGGTGTTCGCGAGGTACTCGTCGAAGGTCAGGTCCACCACGTCCATCTCGAGGTCATTCGCGTCGGTGCCCACGTCGTCGGTGTCCATGAACTGGAAGAGCTTGTGGCCCCAGGGATTCTCCTTCGTGAAGTTCACGGTGACGTCGTCCAGGGTGATGTCGACCGCCCCGGTGGACATGACGGCGTACAGGGCGTCCGCCACGTCGAAGTCGGACTCCGCGAGATTGGCGACGTACGCCTGGCCGTGGCTCATGAAGCCGATGCGGTCGCACCAGCCGTAGCCGCGCTGGTTCTCGGAAGCGGTGAAGTCGAAGGTGCCGCCCGTGAGGATGGCGAGGTAATCCGGGGCGTAGAAGCGGCAGCCGTAGAAGTTGTCGTCGAAGCCGTCGCAGTAGGTGACGTAGCCGGAGCCCTCGGCGGTGTTGAACACGTCGATGTAGTAGTCCGTGCCGTCCTTCATGGTCACGGCGAGGTCCGCGCCGTCCTCGGAGGGCGTCTGGGCGCCGACGATGGCGATGGTATCCGTGCCGTTCAGCACGCCCTTGCCGCTGTCGGTGGAGAGGACAGCCCAGTTATCGCACACGGCGAGGCTGTCCACGAAGCTCAGCGTGGCGTTGCCGTAGCAGATGGCCGCGCGCATGGAGCCGTACAGGCCCAGGGCGATGGGCGGGCACTGGAGCATCGGGGCGCTCCAGTTGGAGGTGTAGTTCTCGTTGGTGTAGTAGTAGTGGGTGCCGGCGCCGAACATGCTCGTGTAGTCCTCGGCATAGAACTCGCCGGAGATTCCGAGAGCCTTGATCTCCGCGTCGGTCAGCGGCGCGTCGGTGATGATGAAACGGTCGTAGGCATAGGGACGGTAGCCGTAGTTGTCCGCCCGGTCCTCGGCGAAGATGGCGGAGTCGCTCACGGTCACGACGGAGGAACCGCCGGCCCAGACGCCGTCGTGGAGGGGGCCCTCGGTGTGGAGCACGACGTTCTTGACGTCCATCTCCGCGCTGCCGGCGACGTTGATGCCGGTGCCCCAGCCGCCGTTCGTGCCGAAGTCGTTGCCGCCCATGCCGCGGGTGTTGATGGTCACGTCCTCGACGGTGATTTTTGCCCCGTCCTCGTTGTAGGCGTAGATGGCGCTGATGTAGTCCGCGTCGATGTTGATCTCGCCGCCCTTGACGGAGTCGTCCGTCACGGTGACGCCCTTCGCCGCCGCGGGGATGCTGCGGGCGGCCTGATATTTACCGTCCTCCAGGTCCACGACGCCCGTGAACCAGAAGGGACCCCAGTTCGCGGTGTTCATGGACATCATGACGGTATCGGAGCGGCCCTTGTCGATGACGAAAAGCTCGGCGTCCGCCGTCCAGTTCGCGGGGTCGTTCAGATCGACGACGGTGCCGTCCTTCACAAGGACGAAGGTCTGCTTGTCGACGTCCACGGTCCGGACGCTGCCGTCCGAGAAGGTCACGGTCTCGACCTGGCTGTACAGCGCGGAGTCCACGAAATTCGCGTCCTTCGCGGCGACGGTCACGCCGGTGATGACCGGGCTGCCGGGCTCCTCCGAGGAGGCGAGGGCCGCCGTGCCCAGGGACGCCAGCATCAGCACGGTCATGAGGACCGCCAGAAGTTTCCGCATGCGTTTCATAGCTTTCTCCCTTCAGACTGTTTTTTTGAATGGTTTTGCCATTGGTCTCACAAACAAACTGTATCACATCCCGCGGGAAAAGACAATCCGCCGTCCCGGGTCAGATGCGGTTCGCGACGCTCCAGGCGTGGCGGTTGAGCTGCTGCACGGAGGCGGGCTTCTTGCAGTCGCCGATCATATAGAACTCCGGCGCGCTGCCGTAGAAGGCCAGGGCCTCCGCCTGCCGGGGCACGCGGCCGGCGCACATGACCACGGAATCCGCGGGCAGGCTGTGCTCGGCGCCCGCCTTGTCGGCGTAGACGACGGCGTCCGGCTCGATGCGGGCGACCTTCACGCCGGTGATCCCGTGGAAGTTCGGCTCCGCCTCCCAGGCGTCCTTGAACATGGAGTAGTAGTGGATGGCCGTGGAGTCCGCGGAGAGGCGGTCGCGCATCTCCACGACGGTGGTGTCGTGCCCCTGCCGCGCGAGATACAGGGCCGTCTCGACGCCGACCTCGCCGCCGCCGATGACCACGACCTTCTCCCCGAGCTTCTCGGGGTGGGCGAAGGCGTCCAGGGCGTAGACGAGCTTCTCCTTGTCCGCGCCGGGGATGGGCAGGGTGAGCATTTCCGCGCCGTTTGCCACGACGACGGCGTCAAAGTCCTCCGCGGCGATCATTTCGGGCGTGGCATCCACGCCGGTGCGGACCTCGATGCCGCGCTTGTCGAGCTGGTGGATGAGGTAGTTCTTGTAGTCCCGC
>CAJOIG010000088.1 GCA_905234575.1 uncultured Oscillospiraceae bacterium | reverse complement strand
GACACCACGCAGGCCTTCGTTTTCTTCCCGTCCACCAGCACCGTGCAGGTGCCGCAGACGCCCTCGCTGCAGCCGTCCTTCGCGGCGGTCAGACGCAGGTCGTCCCGCAGGAAGCGCAGCAGCTTTTTGTCGTGGGCGGACTCGTAGTCCCGGCCGTTGACGTTGACAGTAAACATAGCTCCTCCTTGGCAAAAAGCCGCGGCTCGCGCGGCTTTTCGCTGTTCTTATCCGATGCCGAACTTCGTCAGGAAGGCGTCCAGCAGGTTCATGCACACGTTCTTGCGGTATTCCGCGCTGACGCGGCCCCGGGTGAGCGTCATGCGCTCGGCGTAGGCCCGGAGGTAGTCCGCCTTGAGCGCTTTGGCTTCCTCGACGGTCTTGCCGAGGAGCGTCGCCTCAAGGTCCTTATAGCGCAGGACGGTGTCCGCCACCGCGCCGAAGGCGGCGGCGACGTTCGTGATCCGCCCGTCCTCCAGGCCGAACACGCCCGCGAAGGACACGCGGGAGATGGCGAGCGCGTTGCGTCCGCCGACCTTTTCGTAGGAATACTGCTCCAGGCCCTGCTTCGGCAGCAGGATCTCCGCGATAAGCTCGTCGCTCCGCAGATCGAGCTTCTTGCGTCCGAGATAGAATTTGTCCACGTCGACGACGCGCTCGCAGCCTTTCGAGACGAGGCGCAGCTTCGCGTCCGCGACGAACTCAATGAGGACCGAATCCGCTTTGGCGGAGCCGTTTCCGAGGTTGCCGCCGAAGGTGCCGGCGTTCCGGATGGCGGGCGCGGCGATGCGCGAGACGGCCTCCTTCATGAGCGGCGGCACGTCGGGGCTCGCGAGCGCCTCGGTGAAGGTGACGCCCGCGCCGATGCGGATAAATTCATCGTCCACCGTGATCCGCTTCAGCTCCGGGACCTTGTTCAGAAAGAGATAGGTGACGTTCGGACGGTTCTCCACCATCAGATCGGTGCCGCCGGCGTAGGGGACGACGTCGTGCGCCGCGCGGATCTCCAGCGCCTCCGAAAGCGAGGCCGCGACATAGCCGTTTACCATAGTCCGTTGCCCTCCTTTGCGGCGTTATTCACCGCGTTCACGATGGCGTTATACCCCGTGCAGCGGCAGAGGTTGCCGGAAAGTCCCTCCCGGATCTCGTCCTCGGTGGGGTGTGCGTTTTTGGACAGCAGCGCCTCCGCCGCGAGCACCATGCCGGGGATGCAGAAGCCGCACTGCACAGCGGAGAGGTCCCCGAAGGCCTTACTGAGCGCCGCAAAGCGCTCCGTCTCCCGGAAGCCCTCCATGGTCACGACACTGGATCCCTCCACCGCGCCCATGGCGACACAGCAGGAGTTCATCAGAACGCCGTCGATGAGCACGGAGCACGCGCCGCACTCGCCCTCCTTGCAGCCGCATTTGACGCTGGTGCAGCGATAGTCGCGGCGCAGCACGTCCAGCAGACGGTCCCCCGCGCTGCCGGCGTAGGCGACCGCCCGGCCGTTGAGTGTAAAACGAATGTCCGCCATGTCAAACACCCTCCTTTGCGATGACGGCGAGCGTATCCTCCGCCGTGAACGGCGCGTGATGGAGCGAGCTTCCGCCCAGCGCCTGCTCGACCGCCTCGAGATACGCGGCCGGAGCGCCCACGAGCGGCAGCTCGCCCGCCCCCTTGGCGCCGTAGGGCCCGTCGGGGTACTTCTCCACATGGAGCATGCAACGCAGGTTCGGCACGTCCTTGGTCGTCGGGATGAGATAGTCGGAGAAGGAATTGTTGCGGATGCGGCCCTTGTCGTCGCAGTCCATCTTCTCGATGGAGGCGTAGCCGATGCCCTGGAGGAAGCCGCCCTCCATCTGGCCGAGGACGATATTGTAGTCCACGGGCGTGCCCACGTCGAAGGAGCCGTAGGCGCCGAGCACCTTCGACGTTCCGGTGAGGGTGTCGATCTCGAGCTCGATGGCGTTGACGGCCCAGGCGTAGGTGGGATAGGCGTCGCCGTCGAATTTCGTGATGTCGAAGGGGATCATGAAGTCGGGCTCCTTATAGCGCTCCTCGACCTCCTGCTCCTCGCCGTCGACCCACACCTCGCGCAGATGAATGGCGGCGCGGCGCAGCAGCTCGCCCACGATCATCAGCGAGCGCGACGCGACGGTCGGGCCGGAATCCGGCACCCGCGCGGTGTCGGGATGGTCGTAGAACACCTTGTCCAGCGGGAGATTGAGCTCGTGGGCCACGATCTTCGGGAAGGTCGTCCGCACGCCCTGGCCGATGTCGCCGTTGGAGGCCAGCACCTCCACCGTGCCGTCCCGGTACTTTCGCAGCTTCGCCACGGCCTTGATGAGGTCCCGCTCGCCGGAGCCGGTAAAGCCCGCGCCGTGGAAGTACAGGGACATGCCGATGCCGCGGCGATAGCGCCCGGTCTGGGGCTTTGCGTATGCCGCGCGCTTCTCCCGGTAGGAGCACGCCGTTTCGACCTCCTCGATCATCGCGGGCAGGGGCACCGGGAAGTGGTACCGGCCGCAGGTGGAGGTGCTGTCGCCCTGCTTCACGAGATGGGCCTGCTTGAAGGCGAGGGAGTCCACGCCGAGGTCCCGGGCGATGTGGTCCATCATCATCTCCACCGCGAAGAAGGTCTGGGGCGCGCCGAACCCGCGGTAGGCCCCGCAGGGCGAGGTATTCGTTTTGCGCGCGCAGCCGTGGACGCGGAGGTTCGGGACGTCGTAGACGCCAGGGGCGGCGATGATGCCCCGCTGGAGCACCACGGCGGAGAGGGTCGAATACGCGCCGGCGTTGAACACCACGTCGATGTCCATCGCCGTGACCCGCCCGTCCTTGACCGCGACCTTATAGCGGCAGAGGGACGGATGGCGCTTGGAGGTGTATTCCATGTCCTCCCGCCGGTCGAACACGCAGCGCACGGGCCTGCCGCACTTGCGGGCCGCCACCGCGACCTGGCAGCCGAGGATGGAGGGGAACGCCTCCTTGCCGCCGAAGCCGCCGCCGGTCACGTCCTGCAGGATGTGGACGCCGGACGGGCCGCAGCCCAGGGCCCGCGCCACCGCGCCGTGGATATAGTAGGCGCACTGGGAGGAGCCGTGGACGAACATCCGCCCGCTCTCCTCCGGCTCCGCCATCATGCCCTGCGTCTCGAGGTACGCCTGCTCCTGATAGCCGGTCTCGAACTCCTCGTCGTAGATCGCATCCGCCTCGGCAAAGGCCCCGTCCACATCGCCGTGGCCGTAGTGATAATCGAAAAAGGTCTCCGTCGCCGCGCGCAGATCGAGCACCGGCTCCAGCTCCTCGTACACGACCCGGCAGGCGTCGCGCAGCCGCTCGACCTCCGCCTCGTCGGGCCCGCACAGCATGGCGATGGGCTCGCCGATGTACTCGACGGTGTCCCGGCAGTAAACAGGCGTATCGTCCAGCACGATGTTCACGTTGTTGTCGCCCGGGACGTCCTTCGCGTCGACATAGAAGTATCCCTCCGGCAGCTCCGGCACCTCGACCCGCACCA
Organism: uncultured Oscillospiraceae bacterium; assembly: GCA_905234575.1. Classification (GTDB taxonomy): domain Bacteria; phylum Bacillota; class Clostridia; order Oscillospirales; family Oscillospiraceae; genus CAJOIG01. The sequence continues at coordinate 3,216 of CAJOIG010000088.1, read as the reverse complement.
CCCGGGCGCGGGCGACCTTCGCGTGGAGCAGCTTCCCGCAGAGGACGCCCTCCGAGGGATAGTCGGCGACGTAGACGCTGCGGCCGGAGATCTTCGTCGCATGGTCTTTTTTGACGACGCTCTGACTGATCTTATCCATCTCGATCAAACCTCCTTCTTCTCTTTGCCCTGTACTTCGCAGGTCTGCATGCATGTTTCATAATCGCGCGGCGTGTCCACATCGATCCGGACGCCGGCGTCGTCCACCGGAACGGTGCGGAGCTCGCCCTCGTATCGCCGCCAAAGCTCCCGCAGTCCGCCCTCGCCGTCAAAGGCGAGGATCGCGGGGATGAGCGCCGCGTCGATCAGCGGCGGATGCTTCCGGCGGCCGTCCAGTGTCGGGAAGACCAGGGGCGCAGGCTCCCGCGCATACGCCGCCCGGAGCTTCGCGAAGGTCTCCGGGGACACCACCGGCATATCCCCCGGCAGGAGGAAAAACGCCCCGCACGCCGGCAGGGCCGCCGCGCCGAGCTGCGCGGAACGCAGCATATCCGTCTCGGCGTAGGCGTCGTTGCGGACGAAGCGGACGCGCTCCCCGAAGGCCCGGGCGAGCACCCGCTCCACCTCGTCGGCCCGGCAGCCCGTCACCACGGTCACCGTCTCCGCGCCGCCGGAGAGCGCGCTGCCCACGCTGTTTTCGATCAGGGTCCGGCCCCGCAGCGGCAGCAGCGGCTTGAAATCGCCCATGCGGCGGGAGCGCCCCGCGGCGAGGACCAGGGCATGGATCGCTGTTTCCTTCCGCAAAAAAGCCACCTGCCCCTGCAATAAAGAAGAATCGCTATCCTCTTCGATAAAAGAATAACCCTCTCCTTATTATAGAGAACCGGTGGCGGAAAATCAAATCCCCTTTTTGGGAATCATGCCGAAATTCTCGGGGATTTTTTGTTGAAACCCTCCGGGCGCTTTCGCGGGATCAGCGGCGCTCCCCGGGGTCGCCGTACGTCCGCTCGCTGAGGATGTACCGCGGACGGGCCTTGGTCTCAAGATAGATCTTGCCGATGTACTCCCCGATGACGCCGAGGGACACGAGCTGGATGCCGGAGACGAAGCAGATGATGCAGGTCATGCTGGTCCAGCCGGCGACGGTCCGGCCAAGCGCCGACGCCACCAGGGCGTAGATCACCCCGACGAAGCTCAGAAGCGCCACGACGCCGCCGAAGCCCGTGATGAGCCGGATGGGCCGCACGCTGAGGCTCGTGATGCCGTCGAAGGCCAGCGCGAGCATCTTCCCCAGGGGATAGTGGCTCTTCCCCGCGAGGCGCTCCCGGCGCTCATAGCTCACGCAGGTGCTCTTGAAGCCCACCAGGGGGAACATCCCCCGGAGGAACAGGTTGACCTCATGGAAGTCCGCGAAGGCCCGCAGGGCCCGGGCGGAGACAAGCCGGTAGTCCGCGTGGTTGAAGACGACCTCCGCCCCCATGCCCCGCAGGAGCTTATAGAAGCCCTCCGCCGTGACGCGTTTGAAAAACGTGTCCGTGTCCCGCTTCGAGCGCACGCCGTAGACGATCTCGCAGCCGTCGCGCCAGGCGTCCACCATGGCCTCCATGGCGGTCACGTCGTCCTGGCCGTCGCAGTCGATGGAGATCGTGATGTCCGCGCCGTTTTCCAGGGCCTCCATGAGCCCGGCCAGCACGGCGTTCTGGTGGCCGCGGTTGCGGCTCTGGGCGACGCCGAGGTAGTGCTCGTCCGCGGCGGCAAGCCCCCGGATGACGTCCCAGGTCCCGTCCCGGCTGCCGTCGTTCACGAACAGGACGCGGCTGTCGGGCGAGATCTTCCCCTTCTGTGCGAGATCCCGCAGCTCCGCGAGGAACAGCGGCGCGGTGACGGGCAGGACCTCCTCCTCGTTGTAGCAGGGAATGACCATCCACAGGATCGGTTCCATGGCGGCGCCTCCTTCGATGTTGCTGCTCCTATCATAGCATGCCCCGGCGGGACTTGCAAGAAACGTGTTTTTCCCTCCACCGCCTTGACAACCATCCCTCCGGTGGGCTATTCTACAAATAGAAACGAGTTTCGACGGGAAGGAGGTGCGGCGCCGTGCGAAAGCTCCGCAGCATCCTGGGACACCGGTGGGTCCCCTATACCGTCGCGACCTGCTCCGCGGTGCTCCTGTACCTGATCTTCGCCCACATCCACGGGCTCCTCGCCGCCATCAGCGGCATCTTCCGCTTCATCGCGCCGGTCTTCTGGGGCGCGACCCTCGCGTACATCATCGACGCCCTCGTGGTGCTCTATGAGCATGTGTTCTTCCGCCGGGCCAAGCGGCCGTGGGTCGCCCGGCGCGTCGCCATCGTCCTCGCCATCGCAACGATCCTCCTGCTCGTCGCCCTGTTCCTCTCCGCCCTGGTCCCCCAGCTCGTGACCAGCATCAGCGCTCTCATCGGGAACCTCGGATACTACGCCGCCTCCCTGCGGGACCTGCTCGAGACGGTCGACCTTGAGATCGCCGGCGTCACCATCGATCTGTCCACCTTCACGGAGTACGGAAACCGCCTGCTGCAAAACCTCACCGTCCTCGTCCAGGACAACATCGGCCGGATCATCAACACCTCCTACACCATTGGCAAGGGCTTTGTCAATACCGTCATCACCTTCATCCTCGCCATCTATTTCCTGCTGGACAAGGAGCGCCTGCTCCACATCACGAAAAAGCTGCTGCAGGCCCGGCTGACCCCGGCCCAGTATCCCCGGGCGGTCAGCTTCCTGCGCCGCTGCAACCGCATCCTCATCCGCTTCATCACCTGCGACCTGCTGGACGCGCTCATCGTGGCCGTCGTGAACTTCATCTTCATGCGGATCGCCGGTCTTCCGTACATGCTCCTGCTGTCCGTGGTGGTCGGGGCGGCGAACCTCGTGCCCACCTTCGGCCCCATCGCCGGCGGCGTCATCGGCGCGCTCATCCTGCTCCTCGTGCGGCCCCAGGGCGTGCTGGCCTTCGTCATCTTCACCTTCATCCTCCAGAGCATCGACGGCTACATCCTCAAGCCGAACCTCTACGGCGACAGCCTCGGCGTCTCGTCCCTGTGGGTTCTCGCCGCCATCGTGGTGGGCGGGCGGATGTTCGGCGCGGCGGGCGTCCTGCTCGCCATCCCCTTCGCCGCCATCTCGGACTTCTTCTTCCGGGAATACCTCTGGCCCCGCATGACCGCGAAACGCGGCGCTCCCGCGCCGGAGCCG
>CAJOIG010000087.1 GCA_905234575.1 uncultured Oscillospiraceae bacterium | reverse complement strand
TTCTGATCATAACAGCAAAGGACCGCCTGCCTCTCATCTGGGTGGAGGCAAACGGTCTTTAGGCACCCGATACCGTCAGCCAATAGATGATAAGGTTTCGATTAGTTCCTTATCACTGTTAAGCCAACGTCTGCGGCGGTTTTATGATTCGGTCCCGGTTTATTCGCGGATGCTCATGTCCCGGCTGGGCAGGAGCGTGACGTCCGGCCTGCCGACGGCCGGCAGCTCCTCGTCGAAGACCACCGTGAGGACGAGGGTCTCTCCCTCCCGGTCCACGGTGAAGGCCGCGCTGTCCCCGGCGCGATAGAGCTTCACGGTCTTTACGAGCTCCGTGCTCGTGAGGACGGGCGTGCCGTCCACGGCGGTGATGACGTCTCCCGCGCGGATGCCGGCGGTCTCGGCGCAGCTGCCCTCCTCCACGGAATAGACGTACACGCCCTGGACGAGGCCGTAATACCGGGCGCTGCCGGGGGAGACGGTGGCGGTGCTCAGGCCGAGGTAGGCCTTGCCGGTGACGTAGCCCTTCTCGATGAGGTCCTCCGCGATGTGCCGGGCGTCGTTCATGGGGATGGCGAAGCCCAGGCCCTCCATGCCGAAGAGGGAGTATTTCGCGGTGACGACGCCGATGACCCGCCCGTACACGTCGTACACGGGGCCGCCGGAGCTGCCGTTGTTCACCGCGGCGTCGATCTGGAACATGTTCACCGTGACGTTCGCGTCGGTGGCGATGCGGCGGTCCAGCGCGGAGACGATGCCGCTCGTCATGGTGAAGGTCAGCTCCCCGAGGGGGTTGCCGACGGTGTAGATGCTCTGGCCCACGCGCAGGCCGTCGGAATCGCCCGACACGGCGGGAACGAGGCCCTCGGCGTCGATGTGCAGGACGGCCAGGTCGCTGTCGGTCTCAATGCCGACGACCTCGGCCTCGTACTCCTCCCCGCCGAAGGTCAGGACCCGCAGGTCCGCGCCCTTGCTGTAGGCCGTCTCGATGACGTGGTAGTTCGTGAGGATATAGCCGTCCTCCGTCAGCACGATGCCGGTGCCGGTGACGGTGGAGGCGCTGTACTGCCCGAAGATGTTCGTGGCGTAGCCCGGGATGGTGACGCCCACGGTGGAGGCGCAGGCCTCGAGATAGATCTCCTCCGCGGTGAGCTCCCGGGGGGCGGCGTCCTCCTCCGCCGGGACGGGCGTGCTGAGGAGCTCGGGCTCCTCCAGCGCGGCAAGATCCTCGTAGAGCGCGCGGCTGTCCTCGCTGGCGGCGGAGGCGCCGGTCCCCAGAAGGAGGGAGCCCGCGCTGACGAGGCCGACGGCAACGACGCCGATGAGGAGCACCGCCGCCACCGCCACGATGGCGCCCACGGGGCTCGTTTTCTTTTTCGGGGCCGCCGGTTCCCCGGACGCGGCCTGGGCATAGCACTCCGCCGGGCGGTAGCCGTAGCAGTCCTGCCGGGTCTCCGGCGCCTGCCGGAACATGGCGTCCCGATAGGCGGACGACGTCTCCGCCTGTGAATTGTCCCGTCTGTCGTCCATGCGATCGCTTCCCCCTGTGCTTCTGCTTTTCCTGCGGATCATCATACCGCAGGTTTGTGAAGTCCGTGTGAACGTTTCGAAAAAACTTTGGCTCCCGGAAAAAACACGGCGCGGCATTTCGCCGCGCCATGTTCGTTTATCAGGATGGGATCACTTCTCCCGGACGAGGTTCCCGGCGACGTAGCCGGTCTGATCGCCCTGCTTCACCTCGTACCAGTTGCTGGCGGTGTGGCTGACGAATTCCAGCGTCTCGCCGGCCTTGGCGGTGGTCAGGATCGAATAGCCCGTGCCGGGGCCGGAGCGGATGTTCACGTCCGAGATGACCTCCAGGGTGCCGGACGTCGCCGCCGGGGCCGGGGTCGAGGTGGAGGTCCCCGCCGAGTAGCCGGAGGCGTTCACGAGCTTGCGGTTGACGTAGCCGGTCTTGCCGTCGTAGTTGACGCGGTACCACTTGCCGTCCTCCGCGGTGCCGGTGGCGGTCAGGGTCTGGCCCGCCTTGGCGACGCCCAGAACGCTGTAGCCGGTGCCCGGGCCGGAGCGGACGTTCACGTCGCTCGTCACGGTCAGGGTGCCGCTGCCGTCGGTCACGGTGTAGGCGCTGCCGCCGGAGGTGTTCGCGGCGGGCGCGGCGGTGGGCGCCGGGGTGACGATCGCATCCTCGCCCTCGCCGCCGGTGGGATCGACGGTGGAGATGAGGGAGCTCGAGACATAGTATTCCGCGCCGTCGTACTGGACCTGGGTCCAGCCGTTCACCGTGCCGGTACGCACGAGCTTCGTGCCGCGGGACAGGGTGGTGGACACGGCGTAGGAGGTGCCGGGACCGGAGCGCAGGTTCACGCCGGAGCCGGTGACATACACGGTGCCGCCCACGGGAGTGACCTCCATGCCGTCGATGCTGGGGCTGCCGGTGACGTTCTCGTCGAGCTCGGACTCGGCCGCGGGCGCAGCGGTGGGCTCGGTCTCCTCCTCCCCGCCCATGAGCTCATCGGCGGTGGCGACGTGGACCTCCTCGGCCTGGGGCGGCTCGGTCGCCTCCGGGGCCTCGGCCGGCAGGACGACCACAGGCTCCACGGCGGTGCTGACCTCGGGCACGCCGGCAGACCGGGACAGGGGATCGGTCTTCAGCAGGAAGTAGCAGAGCATGACGATGACGGCCGCCGTCGCCACCAGGCTCAGGATGACCAGCGCGGGGGAGGCCTTCTTTTTCTTCCGGCTCGCCGGAGCCGCGGAGGCCTCCTTCCGGGCCGCTTTCTTGTCAAAATCCTTCTGGACGGTGTACTTCTTCTCCGGCTCCGCGGGCTTCGTCTCCGCGGGCTTCTCCGGGACCGGCGCGGGCTTCGTCTCCGCAGGCTTCCGGGCGTTCTTCTTGCCGGACTTCTTCCCGGCAGGCTTCCGCTCCTCCGGCTTTTTCGCCGCGGGCTTCGGCTCCGCAGGGGCCGCCGCCGGGGAGGAAAGCTCCTCCGCCGGGAGCACCGCCGCGGACAGCACCTCCGCGGGGATCTCCTCCGAGGGAGTCTCGGAGGCCGCCGGGGTCTCCTCCGCGGGAACCGCCGCCGGCAGGGCCTCGTCCGTGGTGTTCAGCGCGGCCAGGAACGCCGCGGGATCGGCATAGCGCTCCTCGGGCTCATAGGCCAGCGCCTTTTTCAGCACGGCGCCGAGCTCGCCGCTCACACCGGCGGGCACGGACATCGGCTCGCCCTTCATGCGCTTGCGAAGGGCCGCGGACCGGTCCTTCTGGGTCAGCGCGCCGCCCTTCGGCTGGAAGGGCAGGAAGCCGCCGTTGCACCCGGCGTACAGCAGAAGGCCCAGGGAATACACGTCGGACGCCGGGGTGCCCTCGCCGTCCCAGAAATACTCCGGCGACAGGAACTCCACCTGCGCCGCCGTCCGCTGGGAGGCGGGCACATCCGATCCCTCGCCCAGCAGGGCGCGCCCGTCCTCGTCGATGCTGACGCTGCCGGGCCAGATATTGCCGTGGAACGAGCCCTCCGCCGCGAGCCTCGCGCACAGCTCCCGGGTCATCTTCACGGCCTGGTCCGGGGTCATGCCCTCGATCGCCTCGGTCAGCTCCGCCCGGTCAAACCCTGTATCCATATCCTTCACCTCATGATAAAAGTTACAAGTTATTACAAACTAGAAACAATTTATCATATTAGGTGCAGCTTGTCAACCGCTTTTCACCAAAAAACGACAAATACCGCCCCCGGTTTCGGAGGCGGTAAAAAAACAGAAAACCGATCAGTCCAGCACGCGCAGGACGGCGGCGGGATGCATGGGACGCAGGCGCTTTTTGAGCTCATGCCGGTCCAGGGGCTCCGTGAGGAAGCCGCACTCGCCGCTGGAGCCATAGACGGGCCGGGCGCCCGGAAAGGCGCGCTCGATGGCGGCGGGGTCCGCGCCGGTGCGGACATACCAGCGGGAGACGAGGTCGTCCGCCGGAGCGAGAACGCCGCCGGGCTTTCCGAGGTCGGTGTCCCGGCGATGGGTACGGTGCTGGGCGGCCTGGACGATGTCCGCCGCCACGGCGCTCGCGGTGGGGCGCTTGCCCGCGCCAGGCCCATAGAACATCACTTCGCCCACGGCACTGCCCCGGACAACGCAGGCGTTCATGACGCCGCTGACGGAGGCGAGCAGATGCTCCGCGGGCACGAGATGGGGCTCCACGAAGGCGCAGCAGCCGCCCTCGGCCCGACGGGCGCGGCCCAGGAGCTTCACCGTATGGCCCAGGGCCCGGGCCAGCTCCAGATCGGCGCTCTCGAGCTTCGTGATGCCCTGGGTGGGGATCTTCCGCGGGTCCAGGTTATAGCCGAAGCTCAGGTCCGCGAGGATGGCGGTCTTGCGGCAAGCGTCGATGCCCTCCACGTCCGCCGTCGGGTCCGCCTCCGCGTACCCCAGGGCCTGGGCGGAGGCCAGGGCGTCGGCAAAGCTGCGGCCCTCGGCGTCCATGGCGGTGAGGATGTAGTTCGTGGTGCCGTTCAGGATGCCGAAGACCTCGTCGATCCGGTTCGCGGCGAGGCACTGGGTCAGGGGGCGCAGCAAGGGAATGCCGCCGCCGACGCTGCCCTCGAAGAGGTAGTTCACGCCCTTCTTCCGGGCGAGCTCATTCAGGTCCGCGCCGTGGACCGCCACGAGCTCCTTGTTGCTCGAGACGACGCTCTTGCCGGCCCGCAGGGCGCGCTTCGTATAGGCGTAGGCGTCGCCCGCGCCGCCGATGACCTCCGCCACGATGGCCACCTCCGGGTCCTTCTCGATGACGGAGAAGTCCGTGGTCATTTTGTCGGCATAGGGGTCGCCGGGGTAGTCGTGCCGCACGAGGATATAGCCGAGCTCCACGGGCTCGCCCACGAGGGCGGCGATCTTCTCTTGTCCCTCCGCCATGACCTCCGCGACGCCGCTGCCGACGGTGCCGTAGCCCAAAATCGCGTATTTTATCATGCGTTCTCCTCTCCCGGATCAGCCGGCGGCAACGGCGGCGTGGATGACGCCCACCACCGTCCCGATCTTCTCGAGGAGCTCCTCGGAGGAGACGGCCATCGCGGCTGTGTCCGCCGTGACGGTCACGGGGGCGGTGCCGCTCGTGGGGATGCCCTGGTTGATGGTGAGGATGTTCGCGCCGGTGTCGGCAAAGAGATTCAAAACCGCGGACAGCACGCCCATCTGGTGGCGCAGGGTGATCTGGAAGGTGACGATGCGGCCCCGGCCCAGGTCCTGGAAGGGCATGATGAGGTCCTTGTATTTGTAATACGCCGAGCGGGAGATGCCCACCTTCGCGGCCGCCTCCGCCACGGTCTGCACCTCGCCGGTATCCAGAAGCTCCTTCGCCTCCGTCACGCGGATGAACACCTCGGGCAGCGCGCTGCCGTCCACGAGGTACAAATGGGAATGGCCGTTGTTCATCATGAAAATGTCCTCCTCCGATGGTCATTTGTCTTTGTACGGTGCATTATACGCCGGTTCCGAGCCCGTGGCAAGATGTATTATTCACAAAATCCGCGCCGTTTCCCGCCGCCCGCTGTCATTATATGTCGAAAGACGGCCCCGCGCGGCTTGCAATCCCGCAGGGGGATGGGGTATAATGGAAGCGCAAACCCGAGAAGGAGGAACGCCCATGCGAACCAACTACGAAGCCCTGTACGCCGCCCGGAAGGGCACGGTGCAGGACTGTCTTGACCTCGTGCAGTCCGGAAACGTCGTCGCCTTTGCCGCCGCCTGCAATGCGCCGGACGCGATCCTGAAGCAGTTCCACACCATCGCGGACCGGGTCACGGACGTGAAGTGCATCAAGGGGCACGAGGGAAATTATCCCTTCGTCACTCTGCCCGGCATGAACGGACACATCAACTGCGGCTCGTTCTTCCTCGGGAAGGACCTGACGAACGGCATGAAGGTCGGCAACGCCACCTATATCCCCGCGGATATGTGCGACTACTCCACCTTCACCCAGGGGCACTTCCCCTGCAACGTCTTCATCGCCGCCGCCACCCCGATGGACGAAAACGGCAACCTGCAGGTCGGCCTGTCCATGATGTTCGAGGACGCCGCCTACGCCTGCGCCGACAAGATCATCCTCGAGGTGAACCCGAACCTCCCCCGCGTCCGCGGCGGGCTCGACATCAACATCCGGGACGTGACGCGCCTCGTCGAGGTGGATTACCCCGTGCAGGAGATCCCGGACGTGCCGCCCACCCCGGAGGAGGTCGCGGTGGCGAAGAACGTCCGCTCCCTCATGCGGGACGGCGACTGCATCCAGATCGGCATCGGCTCCCTGCCGAACGCCATTGCGAACGAGCTCTACGACCTCCACGACCTGGGCCTCCACACCGAGATGGCCACGAACACCATCGGCAAGCTCATCGAGGCCGGCGTCATCAACGGCGAGCGCAAGAACTTCAAGCACGGCCAGCACCTGTTCATCTTCGCGGGCGGCTCGCCGGAGCTGTATCAGACGTTGAGCCGGATCGACGCCTGCCGCGTGGTCCCGGCGGTGTACGGCGCGGACCCCATGATCATCATGAAAAACGACAACATGGTCTCCATCAACACCTGCGTGGAGATGGACCTGACCGGGAACATCTGCTCCGAGAGCATCGGCACGACGATCATCTCCGGCTCCGGCGGCGCCTTTGACTACGTCTATGGCGCGCTCCACGCCCGGGGCGGACGGAGCATCATGGCCTTCACCTCCAAGACCCGCAAGGGCGTTTCCAAGATCGTGCCCATGCTGGCCCAGGGCGCGGGCGTCACGATCCCCCGCAACTACGCGGACTA
>CAJOIG010000086.1 GCA_905234575.1 uncultured Oscillospiraceae bacterium | reverse complement strand
CCCGCCCAGTCCCGCAGGACGATCCCCGCGGCCTTTTCCCGCTCCGCCGGACCGGCGGACGGGGCCAGGGCGGGATCGGCGGCCAGGAGGATCCGCGGCTCCGTCACCCCGAGCTCGCGCAGCAGCGCCTCGCTCTGCCGGTCCCGGACGGTGATGACGTCCGCGGCGGCGTTCAGCGTCCGCGCCGTAAGGGCCCGGGAGCGCTCGTCCCGCAGGGGGCCGATCCCGCAGCCGTAGAGCTGCACGGCGCAGCCCGCACGGCGCGCCAGACGCAGGATGAGAAGGTAATACCACAGACTGCGGCGGCTCGTGACGTCCTGCAGCAGCGTTCCGCCGCCGCTGAGGAGCAGGGAAGACCTCCGCAGGGCGAGCCAGACGCGCAGGAGCCGGAAGGGGTGCACGGCCTCGACGCCGCGGCGCTTTGCCTCCGCCCCGGGACGGCGGGCCAGGACCGTGACCGGCAGGGCGGCGTCGATCCGGCGCAGCTCCGCGAGGATCGTGTCCAGCACGGCCTCGTCGCCGGCGTTCCCCATGCCGTACGCGCCGGAGATGACGACGCCGCGGCGCTCGGTTTTCCTCTGTGTCATGGCAGTTCCTCTTGTGACCGGGCGAAAAAAGGTGTACAATGCTAAGTCGGATATTCAGTATATCACATCTCGCTGAAAAAGAACAGGACCGACGAACCATGACGAAGCTCTATTTCATCCGGCACGCGGAGGCGGAGGGCAATCTTTACCGCCGCTCCCAGGGCCACTACGACGCGAACGTCACGCCCCTGGGACGGACGCAGCTCCGGGCGCTGGCGGAGCGCTGCCGGAATCTGCCGCTGGATGCGCTCTGGGCCAGCGACCTGCACCGCACCCAGTCCACCGCCGCCGCCGTGCGGAAGGCGCACCCGGAACTCGACATGAACCTTTCCCCCCGGCTGCGGGAGATCGACGTCGGCGTGTGGGAGGACCGGCCCTGGGGCAACATCGCCGCGGACTGGCCGCAGGAGATGGAATGGTTCACCCACGACCCGGAGAAATGGTCCGTGCCCGGCGGCGAGCCCTACCGCGCCGTGGCGGACCGGATGGAAGCCATGGCCCGGGAGCTCGGCGCGCGATACCCGGACGGCAGCGTGGCCGTCGTGTCCCACGGACTCGCCATCCGCGCCCTCGTCTGCCGCATCCTGGGCGTCCCCTCGGAGGGCATCGACGCCATCCCCTACGGCGACAACACCTCGCTCACCCTCGTCACGGTGGAGGACGGCGTCCTCGCGGTGCCCTGGTACAACGACGCGAGCCATCTGGACAGCAGCGGCCTGAGCACCTTCGCCCGGCAGCGCTGGTGGCGGGAAAAGCTGCGCCGGACCCCCGCGGCGAAGGTGTACTCCGTTTTCGAGCCCTTGGACCCCGAGCGGGAGGCGGAGCTCTACGTCCGCTGCTACGGGAACACCTGGGAGGCGAGCCACGGGGACCGGAAGGGCTTCGATCCCGCGGTGTACCTCGCTTCGGCGAAGGCCCACGCCGCCCGGGATCCCCGCTGTCTCGTGAAGCTCCTGACCGGCGGCGAGCTCGCCGGCGTCATCGAGCTGGACCCGGACCGCGGCAGGGAGGACGGCGCGGGCTGGGTGAGCCTCGTCTACATCGAGCCCGAAAAGCGCGGCGGACGCCTGGGCATCCAGCTCATCGGGCACGCCGTCTCCGTCTTTCGCCGGGAGGGGCGGCGCTCCCTGCGCCTGCACGTCGCGGCGACGAACGAGAACGCCATCGGCTTTTACGAGGCCGCGGGCTTCCGCGCCGTCGGCACGGCCCGGGGCGTCCGCGGGACCCTTCGCCTCATGGAGCTGGACATCCGGCCGAGGATCCTTCGCCCGGAGGAGATCTGAGGAAAAAATTTTCAAAAAATAAAGGGAAACCGCGGCGAGTGTCGTATAAAGGTATTGCAGGGGTCTGCGATACCTTTATTCTTTCCGGGAGGTGGTCCGCATGTCCAGCCTGCGCGAGATGCGCGAGCAGCAGGAGACCCTCATCCTCGGTCCTTACGGGACGCTGTCGTCCCGGTCCCGGGGCCGGCCCACGCCGGAGGAGCCGGACGCGCTGCGTACCTGCTTCCAGCGGGACGTGGACCGCGTGACCCACTCCAAGGCCTTCCGCCGCCTGCGGCACAAGACCCAGGTCTTCCTGCGTCCCGAGGGGGACCACTACCGCACCCGCCTGACCCACACGCTGGAGGTGGCGCGGGTCGCCCGGACCATCGCCCGGGCCCTGCGGCTGAACGAGGACCTGGCGGAGGCGATCTCCCTCGCCCACGACGTGGGGCACACCCCCTTCGGCCACGCCGGAGAGCGCGCCCTGCGGGACATCACCGGTCACTTCCACCACTACGAGCAGAGCCTCCGCGTGGTGGACAAGCTCGAAAAGGAGGGCCGGGGCCTGAACCTCTGCCACGAGACCCGGCTCGGCATCCTCAACCACACCACCGGCGAGCCCCGGGACACCCTGGAGGCGGACGTCGTCCGCCTGGCCGACCACATCGCCTATCTGAACCACGACCTGGACGACGCCGAACGGGCGGGCATCGTCGCCCCGGAGGACGTGCCCGCCATCATCCGCGAGCGCATCGGCACCCGCAACTCCCAGCGCCTGAACGCCATGGTGACGGACGCCATCGCCGCGAGCGGGAACGGCGCCGTCGGCTTCTCGCCGTCCATGAAGGAGGCGTACGACGTCTTTTACGAGTTCATGTTCGACGCCGTCTACCGCAACCCCGCCGCCAAGAGCGAGGAATCGAAGGTCAAGGACCTTTTGGGGCCCGTCTTTGGCTATTTTGCGGCGCATCCCGAGGTGCTCCCGGCGGAGTTCCGCCGCATCGCGGAGGAGGAGAGCCCCGCGCGCGCCGCCACGGACTACGTCTCCGGCATGACGGACGGTTTTGCCGTCGAGACCTTCGAGACGCTGTTCATCCCGCAAAGCTGGAGCGTGAAATAATCATCGATTGAACCGCGGCACGTATCATGGCGAGCCTTGCAGCGCTCGCAATCCAGGGAGGTGACAGAGCATGCCCATCCCCGAGTCCTTTCTCGAGGAACTGGCGGAACGCAACGACATCGCGGACGTCGTCTCGGGCTATGTGCGCCTGACCCGGCGCAGCGGCGCGAACCAGTTCGGCCTCTGTCCCTTCCACAGCGAGAAGACGCCCTCCTTCTCCGTGAACACCGAGCGGCAGATCTACCACTGCTTCGGCTGCGGCAAGTCCGGCGGCGTCATCAACTTCATCATGGAGATCGAAAACCTCTCCTTCCCGGACGCCGTGCAGCTGCTTGCAAAGCGCGTCGGCATGGAGGTGCCGGAGGACGGGCGGGACGAGAACCGCGGCCGCCGCAGCCGGATGTTATCTCTCAACCGGGAGGCCGCCCTCTGGTTCCGGGAGCAGCTCCTCGGTCCCGGCGGGAAGCCCGCCCAGGACTACATCCTCCGCCGCGGCATCCGCAGCATGGTGACCCCCTTCGGCCTCGGCTTCGCTCCGGACCGCTGGGACGGGCTCCTCACCGCCATGCAGCAGAAGGGCTTTTCCCGCGCGGAGCTCATCGAGGCGAGCCTCGCCGTGCCCGGAAAAAACGGCGGCGCCTATGACTTCTTCCGCAACCGGCTCATGTTCCCGGTCATCGACGTGCGCGGCAGCGTCATCGGCTTTTCCGGGCGCATCCTGGACGACCGGGAGCCCAAGTACCTCAACAGCCGGGACACCCTCGTCTACAGCAAGGCCCGCAGTCTTTTCGCCCTCAATCTCGCGAAAAACTCCAAATGCGGATATATCCTCCTCGCGGAGGGAAATATAGACGTAGTCAGCCTGCATCAGGCCGGTTTCGACAGCGCCGTGGCGAGCCTCGGCACCTCCCTCACGGCGGAGCAGGCGCGGCTCCTCAGCCGCTACACCAAGGAGCTCATCATCGCCTACGACAACGACGGCGCGGGTCGCAAGGCCGCCCAGCGGGCCATCGAGCTTCTGGACCCCCTGGACCTGCGGGTCCGGGTGCTGCAGCTTCCCGGAGCCAAGGACCCGGACGAGTTCATCCAGCAGAAGGGGTCCGACGCCTTCCGGGAGCTCATCGAGCGCAGCGGCAACCAGAACGAGTACCGCCTCCAGCGCGTGGCGGAGGACTTCGACCTCACGACCGACGAGGGCCGCGTGGGCTATTTGAAGGCCGCGGCGGCGCTCATCGCCTCCCTGCCGAACGGGATCGACCGGGAGATCTACGGCCTGCGGGCCGCGGAAAAGGCGGGCATCTCCAAGGAGGCCTTCGAGGGCGAGGTGGAGCGCCTGCGGAAAAAGCGAGGCAAGGACGCCCGGAAGCAGCGGGAGCGGGAGGCCACGGCGCCCCTGCGGGCCGTGCAGCCCAGGGCGCGGGAACTGCGCTTCGAAAACGTCCGCAGCGCCATGGCGGAGGAGGGCGTCCTGCAGCTCCTTTTCCGCTTCCCGGAGCGGTACGGCGCGCTCGAGCTGACCGCCGCGGAGTTCTCCTCCGAGCCCCTGGGCCGGATGTTCGACGCGATGACCGCCCGGGCAAGGCGCGGCGAGAGCCTGTCCATCGCGGTGCTGAGCGCCCAATTCACGCCGGAGGAGATCGAGATCCTCACAAAAAACCTCGACAAGGACAGCATCGCCCCCGCCAAGGCGGACGAAGCGATGCGGGATTACATACGGATCATACGCGAGGAACACGACCGGGCAGACGCGGAGACGGACGCCCTGGCCTACGCAGAAAAGATGCAACGAAAGAAAGGGTACGGTGGAAAAGATGGCTGAGACAAAGAAAACCAGGAAAAAGAAGGAAGAGCCGGAGCTCGCCCCGGCGGAGATCGCCGCAGAGGAGGCGCCTGTCGAGGCCGCCCCCATGGAGGCAGCGCCCGCAGAGGCCGCCCCCATTGAGGCAGCGCCCGCAGAGGCTGTCCCCGCGGAGGACAAGCCCGCTGTCGAGGCCCCCGCGGAGGAAGCCCCTGCGGCGGAGGCGCCCGCGCCGAAAAAGCCGGCCCGGAAAAAAACATCCAAGAAAAAGGCTGTCCCCAAGACGGAGGCGGAGCCCGCGGGCGAGGACAAGCCCGGCGAGGAAAAGACCAACGAGGAGCGCATCAACGAGCTCATCGAAAAGGGCAAGAAGGCCGGCAAGCTCACGAGCAAGGAGTTATCTGACGTGCTCGAGAGCATGAACCTTGAGCCGGAGGAGCTGGACGCGGTCTACGACCGCCTGGAGGATCTGGGCGTGGACACCGCGGGCGAGGAGTTCCTGCCGCCCATCGAGGAGGATGCCCTGCCCGAGCTGGAGGAGCTCGAGGAGATCGAGGACGCCGCCGAGGAGGAGATCCTGGATCCGGACGCCGTGGCGGAGACCTTCGCTTCGGACGACCCCGTCCGCATGTACCTCAAGGAGATCGGCAAGGTCCCCCTGCTGACCCCGGAGGAGGAGATCGCCCTGGCCAAGCGCATGGCCGACGGCGACGAGGACGCCAAGCGCCGCATGGCCGAGGCGAACCTGCGTCTCGTCGTCTCCATCGCGAAGCGCTATGTCGGGCGCGGGATGCTGTTTCTGGACCTCATCCAGGAGGGCAACCTCGGCCTCATCAAGGCCGTGGAGAAGTTCGACTACACCAAGGGCTACAAATTCTCCACCTACGCCACCTGGTGGATCCGGCAGGCCATCACCCGCGCCATCGCGGACCAGGCCCGCACCATCCGCATCCCCGTACACATGGTCGAGACCATCAACAAGGTCATCCGCGTCTCCCGCCAGCTCCTGCAGGAACTCGGCCACGACCCCTCCGCCGAGGAGATCGCCGAGGAGATGGGCCTGCCCACCGACAAGGTCCGCGACATCCTCAAGATCGCCCAGGAGCCCGTCTCCCTCGAGACGCCCATCGGCGAGGAGGAGGACTCCCACCTCGGGGACTTCATCGAGGACGAGGGCGTTTCCGAGCCCTCCGAGGCCGCGAGCTTCACGCTTCTCAAAGAGCAGCTCATGACCGTGCTCGACACCCTCACCCCCCGGGAAAAGAAGGTCCTGGAGCTTCGCTTCGGCATCGCGGACGGCCGTACCCGCACCCTGGAGGAGGTCGGCAAGGAGTTCAACGTCACCCGCGAGCGCATCCGCCAGATCGAGGCCAAGGCCCTGCGGAAGCTCCGCCATCCCAGCCGCTCGAAGAAGCTGCGGGACTTCCTGAACTGAATAGGTAATTCTTATTAAGAAAGGGGCTGCCTTGTCGGGCAGCCCCTTTGGATTCTCTGTTCGCTATTCTTTCGGCTCCAGGACCTCTGCCGCGGGCGCGGCGGTCCGCAGGCGGTCGAGCACGCGCTCGGCCTGCTCCCGCGTCTCCGCGAGGAGCTTCACCGGCGTTTCCCCGTCATGGTACAGCAGGACATACCAGACCGGGATGCCCAGGCCGCAGCAGCCGCTGGTGTTCAGCCGCGAGGAATACAGCCGGACCCGGCGCAGCGCCGCCATGGGCAGATACTCCCGGCCGGGGAGATACACCGCCCGGTCCGAGACCCGGAACGCGCCGAAGCGCTCCGCCGTTTTCACGTCCTCCCGCGGATCCGAAATCTCCCGGCCCGGCAGGATGGATCGCCATGCCATACGATCGCCTCCGTTTCCGCTGTGGCAGCTCGGTGCTCGGGCCGCGGTCAGATGGCGTACTCGCCCAGGACCTCGATCGCCTCCGCGAAGATGTTCTCGATGTGCAGCAGGCCCTCGATGGCGATCTCGGCGACATCGTCGTTCTCCCGCACGATGAGGTTCATGCTGGCGGTGACGGAGTTGTCGCTCTCGTCCGC
>CAJOIG010000085.1 GCA_905234575.1 uncultured Oscillospiraceae bacterium | reverse complement strand
CCGCTGTGGTACGATTTCCGCGGCGGCAAGGGCGTGGCCGTCATGTTCGGAGCGATCTGGTTCATCGACTGGCGGGCGGCGGTGGTCGTCCTGGTCCTGTTTCTCGGGCTGATGGTGCTGACGAGGTATATGTCCCTGTCCGTGCTGGTCGCGGCCTGCTCCGCGCCGATCACGATGCTCCTGGCGGGGTATGAGACTCTGGCGGAGCTTCTGCTGGTCGTATTCTGCGTCGCGTTCATGGTCGTTCGCCATCGGGAAAACCTGGTCCGGCTGAAAAACGGAACGGAAAACAAGTTCTCCCTGAAAAACAAAACCTGCAGGGAAGACGAAAAGGAATAACGAAAGGTGCGCCCCGGAGGGAGGCGCACCTTTTTTAAAAAAACAGGTGGATTTTTTCACAAAGATATGAGACAATGGACACAGCGCGAAAAGCGTGGAATAATCTGTCCGCTGGACATTAAAGGGAGAGATCGTTATGCGTTATGAGATCAAAGGCGGGACCCTGCCGGTCGTGATCCTGTATCCCGAAGCCGGCGAGAGCATCATCACCGAAGGCGGCGCCATGAGCTGGATGTCCGCCAACATGAAGATGGAGACGACCTCCGGCGGCGGCCTCGGCAAGATGCTGGGACGGGCGCTCTCGGGGGAGAAGCTCTTCCAGAACATCTACACCGCGCAGGGCGGTCCGGGCCTTCTGGCCTGCGCCTCCAGCTTCCCGGGCTCCATCGAGGCCTTCGAGATCGGACCCGGCAACAACATGATCTTCCAGAAATCGGCGTTCCTTTGCTCTGAGAGCGGCGTCACCCTCTCCACTCATCTGCAGAAGAAAATGGGTGCCGGGTTCTTCGGCGGCGAGGGCTTCATCATGCAGAAGATCAGCGGTCAGGGTCTCTGCTTCGCGGAGTTCGACGGGCATGTGGTGAAGTACAACCTCAACCCCGGACAGCAGCTCGTGGTGGATACCGGCAATCTTGCCGCCATGACCGAGTCCTGCTCCATCGACATCCAGTCCGTCGGCAGCGTGAAAAACGCCCTGCTGGGCGGCGAGGGCCTGTTCAATACCGTTATCACCGGCCCCGGCACCGTCTGGCTGCAGACCATGTCCGTCCCCAGCCTGGCCAGCCTCATCGCGCCGTACATCCCGAGTTCCAAATAAGCCGTTTCAGTCCTTTGTCCGATACATCAGCCGGTCGTCCCGCTCGCGGTAGCCGTGCCACATTTCCCCGAGGGTGTCAATGGGCAACCCCTTGGCCTTCATGTCCCGCCAGCCCGCGTCGTACACGGCCCGGAGCAGCGGCACCATGGATAGCCCGGTCTCTGTCAGACGGTATTCCGTGCGGGGCGGGGTGTCCGGCACCACGGTGCGGTAGATGAGTCCGTCGGCCTCCATGGCCCGCAGGTTTTCTGCGAGGACCTTGTGACTGATGGGGAGCTGCTTGATGAAGTCGGAGAAATTCGTCTTTCCCTCGTCGAACACCATCGCCATCAGCAGAAACGGCTTCCACCGCCCGAAGAGCATCCGGCTCATGTGGCTGTAGGGGTCGCGGCTGACGTCGAAGATCATCGTTTCCTTCATAATGGAGCCTCCTTTCCGGCGGCTCCATTTTATCATATCCGATAGGTTACCTCAAGGTTATATTGTTACAAAAAAGTGCGATATTGCTGTTCCGAAGAGCGGCGTTATACAATAAACACAACGAAATGACAGGAGAGTGGTTCCTATGCTGAAATATCCCCACATGTTCGCGCCCCTGACCATCAAGGGCGTCACCTTCAAAAACCGCGTCATGGACGCGCCGAAAACCACGGACCGCACGGTATTCCCCGGCGGAACCCCGACCCCGGAGTGCATCAACGGCTACGAGACCCGGGCCCGGGGCGGCGTCGGCTGCGTTACTATCACGGAGTCTTTTATCGACGACGACCGTTCCGCCCGCCACGACCACACCATCGATTTCTACACGCCGAATAAATCCGTCTACCATCAGGAGGCCCTGTTCGTTCTGGCGGAGGCCATCACCCGCCACGGCGCGGTGGCCAGCGTGGAGCTCAACCACACCGGCGCGGCGAACCACCCCGATACTATCCGCGACCACAAGAACCCCTTCGGCCCCTCCGGTTATGTCCGGGAGGACGGCGTCGTCGTGGAGGAGATGACGATCGACGACATGAACGAGGTGGCGGACCACTTCGCCCAGGCGGCCCTCGGCGCGAAGCTCGCGGGCTTCCAGATGGTCATGCTCCACGGCGGCCACGGCTGGCTGCTGGGCCAGTTCATCTCCCCGCTGACGAACCACCGGACGGACGAGTTCGGCGGAAGCATGGAGAACCGCGCCCGGTTCCCGCTTATGGTCATCGACCGCATCCACGAGGTCTGCGGGAACGATATGCTCATTGAATACCGCATGTCCGGCGCGGAGCGCGTGCCCGGCGGTCTGGAGCTTTCCGAGGCCGTGGAGTTTGCGAAGCTCATCCAGGACCATGTGGACATCATCCATGTGACGAGCGGCCTGTATCACAACCACGTCGCCTCCAAGGCGTTCTCGTCCATCTACCACCCCCACGGCTGCAACCTGGACCTCGCCGAGGCCATCAAGAAGGCCGTGCACATCCCCGTCACCGCGGTCGGCGGCTTCAACAGCCCCGAGCAGATCGAGGAGGCCATCGCCTCCGGTAAGTGCGATTTCGTGGCCCTGGGCCGTCAGATGCTGGCCGATCCCGAATTTGTCAACAAGGTCGCCAAGGGCAAGGAGGACGAGATCATGCCCTGCCTGCGGTGCTCCTGCTTCAATCCGCTTGCCTCGAACCCGGACGAGCGCGTGCAGGTCGTGCCCTTCGAGTGCACCGTGAACCCGACCTCCATGCGCCAGCTCCGGCTCCAGAGCAGCACGCCCGACGTGAAGGAGAAGGGCCAGAAGGTCCTCGTCGTGGGCGGCGGCCCCGGCGGCATGTACGCGGCGCTGACGGCGGCCGAGCGCGGCCACCGCGTCACGCTTATGGACAAACGCGAGAAGCTCGGCGGCACGCTCTGGTACACGAGCTACGACTGCCACAAGGACGATATGCGGAAGTTCCGCGATCATCTTGCCAACCGTGTCTATCGCGCCGGCGTGGACGTGCAGCTCGGCGTCACCGTCACCAAGGAGACCATCGAGCAGTTCAACCCCGACGCCGTCATCCTCGCCATCGGCGGCCGTCCCGTCGCGCCACGCATCCCCGGTCTGCACGAGAACGCGAAGTACGCTCTGAACGCCTATACCCAGGAGAGCGGCAAGAAGGTCGTGATGATCGGCGGCGGTCTTGTGGGCGTGGAGGTCTCCATGCACCTGGCGGACACCGGACATGAGGTCGTGGTCCTCGAGATGCTGGACGACTACTGCCGGGACGCGCTGCTGAGCCACAAGGAGGCTATCCGCATCCTGATGCCGTCAACGATGAAAGTCCTCTGCTCCACCCGCGTGACCGAGGTGGGGGCAGATTACGTAAAAGCCATTGATCCTGAAGGAAAAGAAGTTGATTTCCCGGCGGACAACATCTACTATGCTCTGGGCTTCCGCGCCCCGACGGACGAGCTTGCCGAGCTGCGCTCCGTCTGCGCCCGCACGGCGGTCATCGGCGACTGCAACAAGCCTGCCCGCATCATGCACGCGGTGCGCGACGGCATGTTCGCGGCGCTGGACATCATCTGATCGACCGAATAACAAAGGAATCATGAAAAGCCGGGGGCGGCGTGCCTCCGGCTTTCGCTGTGCCGTGTTCAGTTGAAGGTGTCCTCGTGGAGCTCGAAGAGCTCGTGGATGCGGTCCCGCAGCGGCTCGTTTTCGGGACGCCGCAGCTCCGGATCCGATGCCAGCACCGCCTGCGCCTCCTGCTGGGCCTGCTTCAAAACGCGCATGTCGGCGGAGAGGTCCGCGACGTGCATCTCCGGCAGGCCGTGTTGGCGGGAGCCGAAAAAGTCGCCGGGACCGCGCAGACGGAGATCCTCCTGGGAAATGAGGAAGCCGTCGTTCGTCTGGGTCATGATCTTCAGACGGGAGCGCGCGGTGTCCGTCTTTGAATCGGAAAACAGCACACAATAGCTTTTATGCTTTCCGCGCCCGACCCGTCCGCGGAGCTGGTGGAGCTGGCTCAGGCCAAAGCGGTCCGCGTTTTCGACGATCATCAGCGCGGCGTTCGGGATGTCAACGCCGACCTCGATGACCGTGGTGGCGACCAGGATATCCGCGTCCCCCGCGGCGAAGGCAGCCATGGCAGCGTCCTTCTCCTTTGCCTTCATTTTGCCGTGGACGCACAGGACCCGCTGGTCCGGGAACACCTCGTTTTGAAGCTCCCGGGCGTATTCCTGCGCACTTTTGACCGTGTCCGGAAGCTCTTCGTTTTCCTCCACCATGGGACAGACGATGAAGACCTGCCGTCCCTCACGCACCAGACGGCGCACGAAGTTCCAGATCCGTTCCCGCATCTCCTCGCCGACGGCGTAGGTCTCCACTGGCGTGCGTCCCGGCGGCAGTTCGTCCAGCACGGAGATGTCCAGATCGCCGTAGATGATGAGGGCGAGAGTGCGGGGGATGGGCGTTGCGGACATGACGAGGACATGGGGATGCTCGCCCTTTCCGGTGAGGGCGCTGCGCTGCTCCACGCCGAAGCGGTGCTGCTCGTCCGTCACCACGAGGCCGAGATCCCGGAAGGTGACGTTCTCCATCAGCAGAGCGTGGGTGCCGACGGCAACGTCCGCCTCGCCAAGGGCGAGCTTTTCGTTCACATGGCGCTTCTGTGCGGCGGTCATGGAGCCCGTGAGCTTCACAACGCGCACGCCAAGCGGGTCCAGCATCTCCGTGAGGGTTTTGCAGTGCTGCTCCGCCAAGATCTCCGTCGGCGCCATGAAGGCGCTTTGGTATCCCGCTCTCGCCATCTGCCACAGCAGGGCGGCGGCCACCAGGGTCTTGCCGCTGCCGACGTCGCCCTGCAGCAGCCGGTTCATGGGCTGGCCGGAGCGCATGTCCGCGAGCGCCTCGTCCACGGCCCGGCGCTGGGCGTTCGTGGGGGAGAAGGGAAGAGTCCGCCAGAAGCCGTCCATGGAGCTCTCGGGCAGAACGAGGCCCGGACGGTCCTTCCGCCGTCCGCGCAGAAGCTCCATCGCCCCAGCGAGAACGTAAAGCTCCTCGAACACCAGCCGCTGCCGCGCCTGGTCGAGGGCGGCGTCGTCCCGGGGAAAGTGGATGTTTTCGTAGGAAAACCGGGCCTGGGCGAGTTCGTATCTCCGGCGGACATCGTCCGGCAGGATGTCCGGAACGGCCTCGCAGGCGTCCAGCGCCTGGCGCACGGAGGTGAGCAGGACCTTCTGTGAGATTCCCGCGGTCAGGCGGTAGACGGGGAGGATGCGCCCGGTGACGACGCCCTCCGCGTCCTCCCGCTCGAAGGCGGGATTCGTCATCGTGCGGCGGCGTCCGGATTCTCCGACACGACCGTAGAAGATGTAGGTCTCTCCGGGGACAAGGGTATTCTTGAGCCAGGCCTGGTTGAAATATGTGATGTCGAGAACGCCGGAATCGTCCACGGCGCGCAGCTTCACGAGGGTCATGCCCCGGCGCGCGCGCACGGCGTTCGGCGGCGCCGCCACCATGGCCTTGACGCAGACCGGCGTCTCCGCCGGAGCATCCGCAATGGCATAAAAGGTGCGCCGATCCTCATACGCCCGCGGAAAAAACGAGATCAAGTCCCGGTAGGTGCGTATGCCGAGCTTTCGCAGGGCGGCGGCCTTCTTTTCGCCGATGCCCTTCATATACTGGATGTTGTCGTTCAGTTGAGCCATGACTGGATTGTAGCACGTTTGGGCGGAAAATACAATTTCTGCTTGCGCTACTTGCGTGAAGGGGGAAAAAACCGTATAATATAACAACCGGTCTGTACCGGCATTACGGAAGAAAAAAGGAGCGATTGCCCATGGAGAAGCTGAAGACCGTCGTGCGCGGCGGGGTGGAGATCCCGGCGGGAGAGGAGACTTCGTCGGAGATCGTCTGGACCGAACCCCTATCTATCCGGCACAGCTGTGAGCTGGCAGAGACCAAAAAGACCGATTACCGTACGGCGCTGTACGTCACGAAGGACGGTGTGGACGCGCCGCGTTCCGCTGCCGCCGCCATTTCCGGCGGGAGCTATTACGACGGAAAGGCCGAGGGACTGACCGTCGAATCCCGGACGGCGGATTTCAGCGCCGTGATCGTGGACGGCGGGCGGTATGTTCTGAAAAACGCGAAGCTGCACATGCTCTCCAAGGCCGACGGCAGCGACACCTGCGATTTCGTTGGCCTAGGCTCCGCGGTGGCGGCCTTCAACGGCGCGCGGGTGGAGATCGAGGACTCCGAGATCACCACGGAGGGCGTCGCCAAATGCACCGTGTTCTGCGACAGCGGCTCCGACGTGGTGGTGAAGGACTCGAAGCTCTGCGTCCTGGGCGGAAAACTCTACGACGGCTATGTGAATTCGGCAGACTTCAACTACATGGTCGCGACGCCCTGGGTCCTCGGTATCATGGGCAACGCCCGCGGCACGAACCTCATGGGCGAAAAGTCCTCCACCGTTCTCGTCAATACGGACGTCAAGGCCCGCAACTGGGGCGTTCTCTCCACGGACAACGGCGAGAACAACCGCCTCACCGTCATCGACTCGGAACTGACTCTTCTCGGCTGCGAAGAGGATAAGAAAAACCCCTATTTCAAGACCTGGGGCAGCGGGTACGGCACCTACATCCTCGGCTGCGACGAGGAGTTCCGCGGCGTTCGGATGAACGTCGGCACCTACATCGGCATCGCCCGGGAGGGCAACGCGATCTATCGCTCGTCCCGCGGCGCC
>CAJOIG010000084.1 GCA_905234575.1 uncultured Oscillospiraceae bacterium | reverse complement strand
GAAGATGTCCGGCCGGGAGAACCGGGTCGCCGCCCTTCGGGACGAGGTCAACCGCCTGACCGTGGACGGGCGCAGCATGGACGGACGCATCGCCATGCTCACGGAGATGGAGAAGGACTACGAGGGCTTCAGCCGGGCGGTCAAGACCGTCATGCGGGAGGCCGAGCGCGGCACCCTGCGGGGCGTGCACGGGCCGGTGGCGAACCTCGTGCAGGCGGAGGAGCGCTTTGCCCTTGCCATCGAGACGGCCCTCGGCGCCGCGGCGCAGAACATCGTCGTGGACACCCAGAACGACGGCAAGGCCGCCATCGAGCTCTTAAAGCGCCGGGACGGCGGGCGCGGCACCTTCCTGCCGCTGGACGCCGTGCGGGGGAATGTGCTGAAAAATCTTCCCCGGGGTGAGCGCGGGTATCTCGGTCTGGCTCTTGAACTCGTGCGCTTCGACCCGGCGTACACCGATATTTTTGAAAACCTCCTCGGCCGCACCGTGGTCGCGGAGACTCTGGCGGACGCCGTCGCCATCGCGCGGAACAACCGGAACGCCTTCCGAATCGTCTCCCTGGACGGGCAGATGATCAACGCGGGCGGCTCCATGACGGGCGGCAGCGCGGCCCGGGGCACCGGCGCGATCTCCCGGGCAAACGAGCTCCGGCGGCTGCGGGAGCAGCGGGAGGTACTGCGGAAGCAGCTGGACGAGAAGGACGCCGCCCTCTCCGCGGCGGAGCGGGAGCTGGCCGCCGCGCGGTACGACATGGACACCGCGGGGGACGAGCTCGCCGCCGCCGGGCGGGACGCCGCCTCCCTCGACGCGGAGCGGCAGGCCAAGCGGACCAGCATAGAGCAGCTCGAAAACGTCCGGGAGGCCATGGCCGCGGGCGGGGACCAGCGCCGGGAGCTCATCGAGAGCTACCGCCGGAAAAACGACGACATCGACGCGCGGCTCCGGCAGAACGCCGAGCGCGGCGCGGAGCTCGCCGCCCGGGCGGACGGCTTCCGCGACCGGGTGAAGGAGGTCCAGCAGCAGAAGTTCGACCTGGAGGCCCGCCGCACCCAGGCCGACCGGGACAGCCAGCGCCGGAACGAGGAGCTCATCGAGCAGGAGCGCCTCGCGGCGAACCTCGAGCGGAAGCTGCTCGCCGCCGAGATGGAGGAGAAGCAGATCATCGACAAGCTCTGGGACAGCTACGAGCTCTCCCGCAGCGCCGCCCAGGCCGAGAGAAAACCCGTGGAGAGCCTCGCCGCCGCGAACCGCCGCATTTCCGAGCTCAAGCGCTCCATCCACGCTCTCGGCACGCCGAACCTCGGTGCCATCGAGGAGTCGAAGCGCGTCGGGGAGCGGTACGACTACCTCACCGAGCAGCGGGACGACATCGCGAAGGCCAAGGCGGAGCTTCTGTCCATCATCGGGGACATCACCACCCAGATGGAGAGCATCTTCCTCACGGAATTCCACGCCATCAACGAGAGCTTCCAGTCCACCTTCCTGGAGCTCTTCGGCGGCGGCAAGGCGAACCTGCGCCTGGAGGACGAGGACGACGTCCTGAACTGCGGCATCGAGATCAAGGTCCAGCCCCCCGGCAAGGCGGTTTCGAACATCAGCCTCCTCTCCGGCGGCGAGAAGGCGTTCGTGGCCATCGCGCTGTATTTCGCGATCCTGCGCCTGCGGCCGACGCCCTTCTGCGTCATGGACGAGATCGAGGCCGCGCTGGACGAGGAGAACGTCATCCGCTTCGCGGAGTACCTCCACCGGCTCGACAAGACCCAGTTCATCGTCATCACCCACCGCCGCGGCACCATGGAGCATGCGGACGTGCTCTTCGGCGTCACCATGCAGGAGAAGGGCGTCTCCACCGTCATCGAGCTCGATCTCGCGGAGGCCCAGAAGACCGCGGAAGCGTAAAAGGAGTTTTTACCGATATGGCACTGTTCAACGAAAAGAAGCGCGGCTTCCTCGCGGGGCTGTTTTCCGGGATGTCCAAGGTGGACGAGGACTTTCTCGACGAGCTTGAGGAAAAGCTCATCCTGGCCGACGCCGGGGTGGAGGTGGCGGAGTACGCCGCCGAGGAGCTGCGGAACGCCCGGGGCGTGAAGGGGGAGGAGGCCATCCGGGAGAAGCTCGCGGACATCCTCACCGCCAAGATGGAGGAGGCCGGCACCGACGGCCTGAACCTCACGACAAAGCCCTCCGTCATCGTCATGGTGGGCGTGAACGGCGTCGGCAAGACCACCACCATCGGAAAGCTGGCGGGATATTTCCACTGGCAGGGCAAAAAGGTCCTGCTCGCCGCGGCGGACACCTTCCGGGCGGCGGCGTCGGAGCAGCTCGGCATCTGGGCGGAGCGGACCGGCGCGGACATCGTGCGCCACGGCGAGGGCGGCGATCCCGGCGCGGTGGTGTTCGACGCCTGCTCCGCGGCGAAGGCTCGGGGCACGGACATCGTCATCGTGGATACCGCCGGCCGCCTGCACAACAAGCAGAACCTCATGAACGAGCTGACGAAGATCACAAAGATCGTCGCCCGGGAGCTGCCGGACGCCGCCTGCGAGGTCCTCCTCGTGCTCGACGCCACCACCGGGCAGAACGGCCTCATCCAGGCCGAGCAGTTCGCCAGGGCCGCCGGGATCACCGGCATCGTGCTGACGAAGCTCGACGGCACCGCCAAGGGCGGCGTGGTGTTCGCCATCGCGGAGCGCCTCGGGGTGCCTGTGAAGCTCGTCGGCGTGGGCGAGGGCGTGGACGACTTGACGCCCTTCGACGCCCGGGAATTCGCGGAGGCGATGCTGCAATGAATACCTTCATCCTCGCCTCCAACAACGCCGGGAAATACCGGGAGTTCAAGGCCATCCTGGAGCCGCTGGGCTTCTCCCTGGTGCCCCAGGCCGTGGCCGGCGTGGACTTCGAGGTCAACGAGACCGGCGAGACCTTTGAGGAAAACGCCTGGTTGAAGGCGTCCACCATCGCGGCGTACACGCATTTCCCCGCCATCGCGGACGATTCCGGCCTCTGCGTGACCGCCCTCGGCGGCGCCCCCGGCGTGCATTCGGCGCGCTTCGGCGGCGGCAAGGACTGGACGGACGAGCAGAAGTACCGCTACCTCCTCGAAAAGCTCGAGGGCGCGGAGGACCGGAGCGCGAAATTCGTCTCCTGCATCTGCCTCGTGACGCCGGACGGGAGGACCGTCACGGCCCGGGGGGAGTGCCCCGGCCGCATCGCGGAGGAACCCGCGGGCACCGGCGGCTTCGGCTACGACCCCGTCTTCATCCCCGAGGGACACGACGAGCCCTTCGGCGTGCTGGGGACGGACGTGAAAAACAAGATCTCCCACCGGGCGCGGGCGCTGGCCGCGTTCCGGGCGGAGCTGGAAAGGAGCGGCTTATGCTGACAGGAAAGCAGCGGGCGTACCTGCGCTCCCTCGCCCAGAAGGAGGACTGCATCCTCTACGTGGGCAAGGCGGGCGTCACGGACGCCGTGATCGCGGAGGCAAGGGACGCGCTGGCCGCCCGCGAGCTCGTGAAGGGCCGGGTGCAGGAGGCCTGCCTCTACACCGCCGCCGAGGCGCAGCAGGCGCTGTGTCAGGCGTGCGGCGCGGAGGGCGTGCAGGTCATCGGCCGGGTGTTCGTGCTGTATAAAAAGAGTGAGAAGGCGGCGAAAATAGCGCTGCCGAAGGGTTAAAAGCCCATGCGGGTGCTCGTATACGGCGGGACCTTCAGCCCGCCTCACGCGGGGCATGTGCGGTCCGTTCAGATCGCGGCGGAGGCGCTTCGCCCGGACCGGATCGTGCTGATCCCCGCCTCCGTCCCGCCCCATAAGGCGCTGGCCCGGGGCACGCCCCCGGCGGAGGACCGCATGGAGATGACCCGTCTCGCGGCGCGGTCCGTGCCCGGCGCGGAGGTGTCCGACCGGGAGCTCCGGCGGGAGGGCAAGAGCTACACCTCCGACACCCTGCGGGCGCTGCGGGAGGAATTCCCGGACGCGGAGCTCGTCTTCCTTCTGGGGACGGATATGCTCCTCACCCTGCCGGACTGGCACGAGCCAAAGGTCATCTGCTCCCTCGCGTCCATCGCCGTGTTCTCCCGGGAGACCGGGCGGGAGGGGCAAATCGCCGCCGGGGCGGAAGCGCTGCGGCGGGACTTCGGCGCGACGGTGTACGTCCTTTCGGGCGCGCCAGTGGCGGTCTCCTCCACGGAGCTGCGCGCGCTCCTGCCGCAGCGCGGCGGCGCGGAGCTCATTCCCCCGGAGGTGTACGCCTATATCATCCGAAAGCGGCTCTACGGCGCGAAGCCGGACCTGACGTGGCTGCGGAAGCAGGCGCACGCCTACCTCAAGCCGAAGCGCGTGCCCCATGTCCTCGGGGTGGAGGCGGAGGCCGTCCGCCTGGCGGAGCGCTGGGGCGCCGATCCCGGCGACGCGGCGGAGGCTGCCATCTGCCACGACATCACGAAGGCCCTCGACCGGGACGCCCAGTTGCGTCTGTGCGAAAAATATGCTATTCTGCTGGATGACTGCGAGCGCCGCAGCGAGAAGCTCCTCCACGCCCGCACCGGCGCGGCCTTCGCCCGGGACCTCTTCGGCCTCTCGGACGCCGTGACCGCCGCCATCCGCTGGCACACCACGGGCCGGGCGGGGATGACGGACCTCGAGCGGATCACCTACCTCGCGGACTACATCGAGCCGAACCGCGAGGGCTTCGACGGCCTCCAGGAGCTGCGGGCCGCCTGCTATGACGACCTGGACCGGGCGATGGAGCTTGCCACCCGCATGAGCCTGTGCGAGGTGCGCGACGCGGGGAACGCCCCCCACGAGAACACCGTCCGGGCCCACGAGTATTACCGAAGCCTCCTGCGGGAGCGGGGCCTTGCGCCCGTGCATGCCGCGGGCATCGACGACGAACTGTGAACACTTAGATGGGAGAATATCTATGGAACCTTTTGAAGCCGCCAAGCTCGCGGTGAAGGCGCTGGACGAAAAGCAGGGCGCCGACATCCGCCTGCTCAAGACCGAGGAGCTGACTGTGCTCGCGGACTACTTCGTCCTCTGCACCGCCAACTCCAACACCCATGTCCGCACGCTGTACGACGAGGTGGACAAGCGCCTGTCCATGGCGGGGATGCCGCCCATCCGCCGGGAGGGCTCCCGCAGCGCCAACTGGCTGCTGCTGGATTTCGGCAGCGTCATCGTCCACATCTTCCAGAAGGAGACCCGGGAGTTCTATAACCTCGAGCGCCTCTGGGACGACGCGCAGGAGATCGACATCACCGACATCATCAAAGAAGAGGCGTAAAGCATGGCATCCTACGATTTTGAACGCATCGAAAAGAAATGGCAGGCGCGCTGGGAGCAGGATAAGCCCTACGCCGCCGAGACCGGCAGCGAGAAGCCGAAGTTCTACGGCCTCGTCGAGTTCCCCTATCCCTCCGGGCAGGGCCTCCATGTGGGCCATCCCCGGCCCTACACGGCGATGGACATCGTCTCCCGCAAGCGCCGGATGCAGGGCTATAACGTCCTGTTCCCCATCGGGTACGACGCCTTCGGCCTGCCCACGGAGAACTACGCCATCAAAAACCATATGCACCCCGCCGAGGTCACCCGCCGGAACATCGCGAACTTCACGGCGCAGCTCAAGATGCTGGGCTTCGGCTTCGACTGGGACCGGGTCGTGGACACCACCGACCCCACTTACTACAAGTGGACCCAGTGGATCTTCCTCCAGCTCTGGAAGCACGGCCTCGCCTACAAGGCCACCATGCCCGTGAACTGGTGCACCTCCTGCAAGTGCGTCCTCGCGAACGAGGAGGTCGTCAGCGGCGTCTGCGAGCGCTGCGGCTCCGAGGTCGTCCAGAAGGAAAAGAGCCAGTGGATGCTGAAGATCACGGCCTACGCCCAGCGCCTCATAGACGATCTGGACGACGTGGACTTCATCGAGCGCGTCAAGATCCAGCAGCGCAACTGGATCGGCCGGTCCGAGGGCGCGGAGGTGGATTTCGCCACCACCGCCGGAGACACCATGCGGATCTTCACCACCCGCTGCGATACTCTCTTCGGCGCGACGTACATGGTCATGTCGCCCGAGCACGCGCTGCTCGAGAAGTGGATGCCGCTCCTCAAAAACGCCGACGACGTCCGGGCCTACCAGGACGCCGCCGCCCATAAGTCCGAGTTCGAGCGCACCGAGCTTGCGAAGGAAAAGACCGGCGTGCGCCTTGACGGCGTCGCCGCGATCAATCCCGTGAACGGGAAGGAGATCCCCATCTTCATCTCCGACTACGTCCTCGCCACCTACGGCACCGGCGCCATCATGGCGGTGCCCGGGCACGACGACCGCGACTGGGACTTCGCCCGCGCCTTCGGCCTGCCCATCATCGAGGTCGTGGCCGGCGGCGACGTGGAGAAGGAGGCCTATACCGACTGCGGCACCGGCATCCTCGTGAACTCCGGCTTCCTGAACGGCCTGCCCGTGGAGGAGGCCAAGGAAAAGATGATCGCCTGGCTCGAGGAAAAGGGCATTGGCGAGCGCAAGGTCAACTACAAGCTCCGCGACTGGGTATTCTCCCGCCAGCGGTACTGGGGCGAGCCCATCCCCATGGTGAAGTGCCCCTCCTGCGGCTGGGTGCCCGTGCCGGAGACCGAGCTTCCCGTGCTCCTGCCCGAGGTGGAGAGCTACGAGCCCACCGACACCGGCGAGAGCCCGCTGTCCAAGATGCGCTCCTGGGTGGAGTGCAAGTGCCCGCAGTGCGGCGGCGACGCCGAGCGCGAGACGGACACCATGCCCCAGTGGGCCGGCTCGAGCTGGTACTTCCTGCGGTATACCGACCCGAAATGCGATACGGCTGTCGCCTCCCCCGAGGCCCTCAAATACTGGACACCCGTGGACTGGTACAACGGCGGCATGGAGCACACGACCCTGCACCTGCTGTACTCCCGGTTCTGGCATAAGTTCCTCT
>CAJOIG010000083.1:5460-12623 GCA_905234575.1 uncultured Oscillospiraceae bacterium | reverse complement strand
GAGCTCGTCTCCGGGGCGCACCCGCTCGGTGACGCGGGCGCGGACACCGTTTACCGTGACGCCGTCCGGGCGGAACTTCGCGGCGGAGATCTGGCCGGGCGTCATGGCAAGCTCCCGGCGCAGCAGGCTCTCCAATGTCCGTCCGGCCTGGTCCGCGCGGACGGTCAGCGTCAGCTTCTCCATGGGGTCCTCCTTTCGGCGGGATGCCCTCATTATACCCTTCCGGCGAAACGGACGCAAGAAAAAAGATTTACATAATATTTGCAATCCAACAATATCTGTGGTATATTGTTATATCAGATACAAGATATGGAGGTCGTCGCCATGAAATGCCCTTATTGCGGCTATGCTGAGAGCAAGGTCATCGATTCCCGCCCCGCCGAGGAGGGGAGCACCATCCGCCGCCGCCGGGAGTGCCTTGCCTGCCGCAAGCGGTTCACCACCTACGAGGTCATCGAGCGGATGCCCCTGGTGGTGGTCAAGCGCGACGGGAGCCGCCAGAGCTTCGACCGCGTGAAGGTCATAAACGGCCTGGTCCGCGCCTGCGAGAAGCGCCCCGTGACCCTGGCCCAGCTCGAGGCCGTCGCGGATGAGATCGAGGCCGAACTCCAGGGCGCGCTGGACCGGGAGGTCTCCACCGCCGAGATCGGGGAGATGGTCATGCTCCGGCTGAAGGATCTCGACGAGGTCGCCTACGTCCGCTTCGCCTCGGTGTACCGCCAGTTCAAGGACATCCACACCTTTATGGAGGAGCTCACAAAGCTCCTGGGGGACAAGGCCAAGGGCTAAGAGGTTTTCTTCTCCTGCTGCGTGAGGATGTTGATGGTCCCGTCCGTCTCGAGGACGGCGAATTCCACGTCCCCGAGGTCCGTCAGACCCCGGGCGCGCATGGCCTCGCCCAGTTCGTCGAAGGTGATGCGGTTTTTTCGCATCTGCCTCCGGTCGGCCTGTCCGCGCACGACGAGCAGCGCCGGTTTTCCGGAGGTGAGCTCCCGGAAGGCCTTGCTTTTGAGCGAGAGCAGGGACATGAGATACTCGAGGCCCAGCAGCGTGACGATGGGCACCAGGGCCTGCGGGATGGAGGCGTTCGGGTCCACCAGCGGCGCCGCGGCGACCTCGGAGATGAGGATCGTCACGGTGAGCTCCGTGATCTCGAGCTCCCCGAGCTGCCGCTTGCCGCTCAGCCGCAGCAGGATCACGAGCGAAAAGTAAATAATGATCGAATTGTAAAAAACCGTCAGCATGGCCTTAGTATGCCGCGCGGCGGCAAGGAACATGCAAAATCAGGCCGCTCCCGCCGAGGAGAACGGCCTGATTTTTATTCCTCCAGCTCCTGCTTCGCCGTGCGGTAGTCCTCCGCGGCGGCGAGGCTGTCGGGCGGGAAGAATTCGTCCACCGGGAAGCTGATGCGGGAAAACAGCGTGCAGGGATCGTCCGATGTGCCGGGGCTGCACTCCTTTTCCGGCAGGCAGTAGTCGTACACCGGCAGGACGAGCTGGCTGTCCCGCTCCAGGCGCAGGATGGAAAACTGCCCCAGCGTGGCAGTCACGAACCGGCCCTCGTCCGTGAGGACCAGCGGCTCCCCGAAGTGGTCGAGGATGTTCTGGGGAATGGCCCGCAGGTCGGCCTGCAGCGCGGGCGTCGCGGCGTCCACGAGCTTCATGCCGAGCAGGATGGGATCGACGCACTCCGCGACCGCGATGGGCTGCGCTGCGCCGCCCGACACGCTGCCGTCCGAGGCGAAGACCTTCGCGGAGCCCTCGCTGCCGAACAGCATGACGCGCTTGTTGAACACGCAGAGGCCCCGGACGGTGTTCTCCCCCGGGAAGGTCACGCCGCTGACGTCGTAGAAGTACGTCACGTCCACGGTGTAGTGTCCGCGGTTGAAGCCGATCTCATCCACCTGCACGTCCGCGGAGATCAGCGTCGCCGTGCCCGGTCGGACGCTGAAGGCGCCGTTTATGTACGGCTGGGTGCTCTCCGTCGGGTAGACGCGCAGATCCTCCGCGCAGTCCTGGTCGCGGCAGCTGTCGTAGATCTTGCGGGTATGGACGCATACGGCCTCGGTAATATCCTGGCGTTCCGCCATAGTGATGCCCTCCTTAAATCGTTTTCAGTCCAGTCTATGCGGGCGCGGGGGAAATGTGAAATTTCTCTGTACCTCGGAGGGAAAATGCGGTATAATGACAGGGATAGAAACGGAGGAACGACCCATGGAAGAGCACTTCGGCTTTATCCGCGACAAGCTGGACATCAAGATCCTGCTTCTCTATATCCTTGAAAAGCTCCCGAGCCCGGTGGAGCCGGTGGTCCTGTCGGACCTCGCCCTCTTTGACGGCGGCTTCACCTGGTTCGACTATACCGACTGCCTGGCGGAGCTCGTTGAGTCCGGCCTCGTGGAGCAGGACCCGAAGGGGCGCTATGCCATCACGGAAAAGGGCCGGCAGGACGTGGGCTTCGTCGGCACCAGCATCCCCTATTCCGTCCGAGCGAAGGCCGACCGCCTGACCGCGCCCGTGGCCGCCGCCATGCGCCGCGCCTGCCAGATCGAGACCACTTCGGAGCTCCGGCGGGACGGATCTGCCGTGGTGAGTCTGCGCCTGTCGGACGGGGTGGACGAGGTCCTTTCCCTGCGCCTGACCGCGCCGGACGAGGCCTCCGCCGCCGCCATCGAGCGCCGTTTCCAGAAAAAAGCCGAGGCCCTCTGCGACGAGATCCTCGGGCTCCTCACCGCGGAGGAGTAACGAACCGAACAGAAAAGCGACCGCCGCCGTCCTCGATGCCAGGACGGCGGCGGTCGTTTTTTCTTTACAGCGGAACGGGGAAGAAGCCCCCGGGACCCAGCTCCCAGCGCTCCCGGAAGCCCAGGGAGCGGAGCAGCTCCTCCATGGCCGGGAAGGCGCAGGCGACGGCGTCCGCGCTGTGGGCGTCGGCGGTGACGAGGACCCGCGCACCCCGGCGATGCAGCTCCCGCAGGAGGTCCGGCGCGGGGAAGGGCGTCGTCCGCCAGCCCCGGGAGATCGCCCCGGTGTTCACCTCGAACAGCTTGTCCGCCCGGAGCAGCACGTCGAGCCCCGCCATGGCGGCGTCGAGGTAGCGCGGCGCTGTCGGGTCGAAAATGTGGGCGCGCTCGTCGAACTTCGTCACGAGGTCGAAATGCCCGACGATGTCCACGAAGCGCTTTTTCGCCAGCGTCTCGAACTGGGCGAAATACGCCTCCGCCATGGCCGCGGGATCGCCGCCGAAGCACCGGGCTACGGCGTCCTTCGTGGCGTCGGGGCTCTCGTCCGCGGAGACGAAACCGCCCGGGACGGGGATGTGGTGGATGGAGCCGATGACGTAGTCGCAGTCTTTCGGCGGCGCGGAGAGAAGGTCCCATTCCAGGCCGCGGTAGACGTCGAGCCGCCCCGCGAAGGCGGCTTTGGTCTCCACGACGGCGGCGCGGTATGCCGCTTCGCCCTCCATGGTCATGCTCCACTCATTCTCGTAGGGCAGGACGCTGTGTCCCGAGAAGCCGAGGGAGGTCAGCCCCGCGTCCAGCGCGGCCCGGGCCATCTCCATGGGGGTGTTCTTCCCGTCGTCGAAGACGGTGTGGGTGTGGAGGTTTTGCGTGATCATTTCATCTTTTCCTGCTTGACCTTATGGTCGATGACATGCCGGGAGGCAAGCTCCGCCTTCAGCTCGTCCAGGCTGAGCCCCATCTCCACCATCAGCACCATGGCGTGATAGGCCAGGTCCCCCAGCTCGTAGAGCGTGTTCGGCTTGTCGTTATCCTTCGCGGCGATGATGACCTCGGTGCACTCCTCGCCCACCTTTTTGAGGATCTTGTCCATGCCCTTCTCAAAGAGGTAGGAGGTGTAGGAGCCCTCCGGCGGGTTTTCCTTCCGGCCGCGCAGGAGCTCCATCAGCGCTTCGTACTGAAAGGCCGGCGGCGTCTCCCCCTCGTAGATGACCTCGTTGAAGCAGGAATCCGTGCCGAGATGGCAGGCGGGACCGTCCTTCACCACCTCCACCACCAGAGCGTCCCGGTCGCAGTCCGCCGTGATGGAGATGATGTGCTGATAGTTCCCGCTGGTCTCTCCCTTGAGCCAGAGGACACCCCGGCTGCGGCTCCAGAAGCAGGTGAGGCCGCGCTCCATGGAGATTTGCAGGCTCTCTTTATTCATATAGGCGACGGTCAGGACCTTCCGGGAGGCGGAATCCACCACCACCGCGGGGATGAGGCCCTTTTCGTCGAATTTCAGGCTGTCGATGTCGAACATGGCTTATCTCCTTACCAGAATGTCGTTTGCGGCGAGGGCGTCCTTGAGGTCCGCGATGGACACCTCCCCGAAGTGAAAGATGGAGGCAGCGAGGCCCGCGTCTACCTGGGGCAGCGCATGGAACAGCGTGATGAAATCGTCGATCCCGCCTGCGCCGCCGCTGGCGATGACGGGCACGTTCACGGCCTCACAGGCGGCCTCCAGCATCGGCAGGTCGAAGCCCTGCTTCACGCCGTCGGTGTCGATGGAGTTCAGAACAAGCTCCCCCGCGCCCAGGGCCACGCCCTGTTTGATCCACTCGATGGCGTCGAGGCCGGTATCCTCCCGTCCCCCCTTGGCGAACACCCGGAACCGGCCGTCCACCCGCTTCGCGTCCACGGAAAGGACCACGCACTGGCTGCCGTAGCGCTTCGCCGCGTCGAAGATGAGCCGCGGGTCCTTCAAAGCGCCGGAGTTCACGCTGACCTTGTCCGCGCCGCATTTCAGCACGCGGTCGAAGTCCTCGACGGTGTTGATGCCGCCGCCCACGGTGAGGGGGATGAAGATGGTGGAGGCCACCTCCCGCAGGATGTCCGTGAAGAGGGCGCGGCCCTCGGCGGAGGCGGTGATGTCGTAAAACACCAGCTCGTCCGCGCCGCAGCGGGAATAGTACTCCGCGAGCTTCACGGGACTTGACACGTCTGCGAGCCCCAGGAAATTGACTCCCTTGACCACCCGGCCGTCCCGCACGTCCAGGCAGGGGATGATGCGTTTTGTGATCATGCGCCCTCCTTGATGGCCTCCGCCAGGTCGATGGCTCCGACGTAATACGCCTTGCCGACGATCGCGCCGGAAAGCCCCATGTCCCGGAGGGCCGCGATGTCCGCGAGGGACGAGACGCCGCCCGAGGCGATGAAGTCGATGGCCGGGAAGCGCCCGGTGAGGCGCTTGTACAGCTCCCGGTTCGTTCCGCCCATGGCGCCGTCCCGGGAGATGTCCGTGCAGATGACGGTGCGGACGCCGATGTCCGCGAGGCCCTCGCAGAAGTCCGCCGCGGTGACGGCGCTCGTCTCGGTCCAGCCCTTGATGGCGATGAAGCCGTCCCGCACGTCCACGCCCGCGGCGATGCGCCCGGGGTATTTTTCGGCCATGGCGCGGAAGAAAGCGCCGTCCGTGATGGCGGCGGTGCCGAGGATGACGCGCTCCACGCCCGCGTCGAGGTAGCGGCGGACGACGTCCTCGTCCCGCACGCCGCCGCCGATCTCCACCTTGAGGGAGGTCTCCCTCGCGACGGCGGCGACGGTGTCGAAGTTCGGGGTGCCGCCGTCCCGGGCCCCGGCGAGGTCCACCATGTGGATGAACTTTGCGCCGGCGGCCTCGAAAGCCTTCGCGACGCCCACGGGGTCGTCGCTGTAGACGGTCATTTTTTCGTAATCGCCCTTATAAAGCCGCACGGCCTTGCCGCCGTACAGGTCGATGGCGGGGAAGATCTCCATGGCTTACCTCATTTCGCAGAAGGCCCGCAGGATGGAAAGCCCCACGGGACCGCTTTTTTCGGGGTGGAACTGGCAGCCGAGGACGTTGTCCCGTCCCGCGGCGGCGGTGAGCTCCGCGCCGTACTCCGTCGTGGCGAGGGTCACGTCCCCGCACTCCGCGGCGTAGTAGCTGTGGACGAAGTACACGCAGTCCCCCGGACGGATGTACTTCCAGAGCGGGTGCTCCGGCTTTGTCAGGTGCAGGGCGTTCCAGCCGATGTGGGGCACCTTGAGTCCCGGCCCGATGACGGGGGCCATGGGCACCACCCGGCCGGGCAGGAGCCCAAGACCCTTATGGACGCCGAATTCCAGGCTCTCGTCAAAGAGAAGCTGCATCCCGAGGCAGATGCCGAGGATGGGCTTGCCGCGCCCGGCCTCCTCGGTGACGACCCCGTCGAGGTCCGTGTCCCGCAGCTTTTTCGCGGCGTCCTCGAAAGCGCCCACGCCGGGCAGAACCAGGCGCTCCGCGGACCGGATGACCGCGGGGTCCCCCGTCACGACGGCGTCCGCCCCCAGCATGGCGAAGCTGCTCCGCAGGGAAAAGAGGTTCCCTACACCGTAGTCGATGATCGCGACCATCACAGCACGCCCTTGGTGGAGGGGATCTCGTCCGCCGCCTCCGGGTCCATGGCGACAGCCTGCCGCATCGCCCGTCCGAAGCCCTTGAAGGCGGCCTCGAGGATGTGGTGGGTGTTCGTGCCGTCGAGCTGCCGCAGGTGCAGCGTCACCCCCGCCGACCGGCAGAAGGCCCAGAAGAACTCCTCGGCAAGCTCCGTGTCGAAGGAGCCGACCTTCGCCGCGGGCAGCTCGAGGGCATACCGCAGCAGGCACCGGCCCGAGAGGTCCACGGCGGCGAGGACCAGCGCCTCGTCCATGGGCAGCAGCATGCTCCCGTAGCGGTTTATGCCGCGCTTGTCTCCCAGGGCCTCGGCAAAGGCGGTCCCCAGGGCGATGCCGATGTCCTCCACGCTGTGGTGGTCGTCCACGTCCGTGTCCCCCCGGCAGGTGACGGAGAGATCGAAGCGTCCATGCCGGGCAAAGAGCGTCAGCATGTGGTCGAGAAAACCGACGCCGGTGTCTATGGTCCCCTGGCCGCTGCCCTCGAGGGCGAGGGTCAGGGCGATGTCGGTCTCGGCGGTCTTGCGGTTCACAGAAGCGGTCCTCATGGCGCCAGGCCCCTTTCGTTCAGAATGTCACGGACACCGTCGAGCAGAACAAGCATCTGCTCCCGGGTCCCGACGGTGATGCGGGTGAAGTCCCGGATGCGGTCCTTGTCGAACCAGCGGATGAGCACGCCCCGGTCCTTCAGCGCGCGGTAGAGCTCGCCGCCGGGGATCGCTCCGTGCCGCGCGAACAGGAAATTCGCCCGGGAGGGCAGGACCTCGAA
>CAJOIG010000083.1:0-5400 GCA_905234575.1 uncultured Oscillospiraceae bacterium | reverse complement strand
TCGTTGTCGTCGATGGCGGCGCAGCCCGCGGCCTGGGTCATACGGTTGACGTTGTAGGGGTTCACCGAGAATTTCACGGTGTTCAGGTCCCGGATGAGGCTCTCGCAGGCGATGCCGAAGCCCAGGCGCGCCCCGGCCAGGGACCGGGATTTCGAGAAGGTCTGGGTGACGAGAAGGTTGTCGTACTTCCCGATGAGGGGCACGCAGCTCTCCCCGCCGAAATCGACATAGGCCTCGTCCACAACCACCACCCGGTCCGGGTTCGAGGCGACGATGCGCTCGATCTGCGCCCGGGAGAGGGCCATGCCCGTCGGGGCGTTGGGATTGGCCAGAACGATGTTCTCGTTGAGGTTTACATAATCCTCCGGATCCACGGAAAAATCGTCCTTCAGGGGGAGGATGTGGGCCGGGATGTGGCAGAGGTCCGCGTATACGGGGTAGAAGCCGTAGGTCACGTCCGGGAAGGCGAAGGGATGGGTCTCATCCCCGAAGGCGCGGAAGGCGAAGAACAAAACCTCGTCCGAGCCGTTCACGGGGAGGATGTTGTCCGGGCCGACGCCGTAAAGGGCGGCGGCCTTCTGACGCAGAACGCGGCAGACCGGGTCGGAGTAGAGGTTCAGCCGCCCCGTCTCGGCGGTGGCCGCCGCGACGACGGCGGGAGAGGGCGGGAAGGGGGATTCGTTGGTGTTGAGCTTCACATACCGCCGGTCCTGGGGCTGCTCCCCGGGGGTGTAGGGGACCAGGGCGGCGTGACGGGCGCTGAAAAACCGGCTCATCGGACGACCTCCTTATCGAAGCGGACCAGCGCCGAGCGGGCGTGGCCCTCGAGCTGCTCCCGCCGGGCGAACAGGGCGATGTCGTCCTTTACGGCCCGCAGGGCCTCGTTCGTGAAATAGGTGTACTGGGTGACCTTGACGAAGTCCTCCACGCTGAGGGGGCTCGAGAACCGCGCCGCGCCCGCGGTGGGCAGAGTGTGGTTCGGCCCGGCGAGGTAGTCCCCCAGGGCCTCCGGGCAGTACCGCCCGAGAAAGACGGACCCGGCGTTCTGCACGAGGTCCAGGTAGGGAAGGGGGTCGTCCACGCAGATCTCCAGGTGCTCCGGGGCGAGGGCGTTCGCCGCCGCCACGGCGGCCATGAGATCGTCCGTCACGATGATCTTGCCGTTTCGCTCCACGGACGCCCGGGCGATGGACTCACGGGGCAGGAGGGCCAGCTGCCGCTCCACCTCCGCGGCAACGGCCCCGGCCAGTTCGGCGCTGTCCGTCACGAGGACGGCGGAGGCCAGTACGTCGTGCTCGGCCTGGCTCAGGAGGTCCGCCGCGACGACGGCGGGGTCGCTCTTTCCGTCCGCCACGACGAGGATCTCGCTGGGGCCGGCGATCATGTCGATGTCCACCCGGCCGAAGACCTGCCGTTTCGCCTCCGCGACGTAGGCGCTGCCGGGGCCGACGATCTTGTCCACCTTCGGGACGCTCTCGGTGCCATAGGCCAGCGCCGCGACGCCCTGGGCCCCGCCGAGGCGGAACACCCGGTCCACCCCCGCGATCTTCGCGGCGGCGAGGATGGCCTCCGGCTGCCTCCCGTCCGGGCCGGGGGGGGAGATCATCACGAGCTGGGCGCAGCCCGCGAGCTTCGCGGGGATCGCCGTCATCAGCACGGTGGAGGGGTAGGCCGCCGTGCGTCCGGGGACGCAGAGGCCGACGTTCTCGATGGGGGTGATCTTCCGGCCGAGGACGGAGCCGTCCGGCCGCTCCATGCGGAAGCCCTCGGGCTTTTCGTGGGCGTGGAAGGCGCGGATGTTCTCCGCCGCCTCCTCGAGCACACGGCGAAACTCCGGGTCCAGCGCGTCATACGCCGCGTCGATCTCCGCGCGGGAGACCTCCAGGGCCGTCAGCTCCGCGCCGTCAAAGCGGCGGGTATAGTCGAAAAGCGCCGCGTCGCCCCGGGCCTCCACGTCCGCGAGGATGTCCCGCACGGCGTCGGTGACGCCGGCCTTTTCCACGCCGCGGATGAGAAGCTCCGACAGGGGCGCGTCGTTATAGTTTAGGATTCTCATAGCTTTGCCTCGTTTTCCTGCGCCAGCAGCGCCGCGATCCGGTCCGTGAGGGTCTGTATCTCCGCCGTGCAGAATTTGTACCGGGCCTTGTTCGCGATGAGCCGCGCGCTGATGGGGACCACGTCCTGCAGGGGCGCGAGCCCGTTTTCCGCGAGGGTCTTGCCGGTCTCCACGATGTCCACGATGACGTCGGACAGCCCGACGATGGGGGCAAGCTCGATGGAGCCGTGCATCTCGATGATGTCGATGGGGCGGCTCTGGGCGGCGTAGTACCGCTGGGCGATATGGGGGAATTTCGTCGCCACGCGGAGGGTCCGGGCGTAGTCGTCCCGGAAGTCCTTCGGTCCCGCGACGCACATACGGCATTTCCCGAGGCCGAGGTCCAGAAGCTCGTACACGTCCGGGCCGTACTCCAGCAGGATGTCCTTCCCGGCCACGCCGATGTCCGCCGCGCCGCGCTCCACGTAGATCGCCACGTCCGAGGGCTTGGCCCAGAAATAGCGGACCCCGGCGGCCTCGTTTTCAAAGATGAGCCGGCGGTTCGGCTCCATCAGGGCGGGACAGGCGTAGCCCGCGGCCTCGAAAAGCTCGTAGACTCGCTCGCCCAGGCGGCCCTTCGGCAGGGCGATGTTCAGCATCCTCGCCATGTCAGACCACCTCCCGTCCGTCAAGGTCCACGGCGCGCCGGAAGGAGAACGCCGTCACGCCCCGCTTCTGGGCGCGGACGGAGCCGCCCTCCGCGAGGAGGGCCTTCACCGCCGCGGCGACCCGGGCGGGATCGTCGTTTTCGTCGTAAAGGAGCAGGGTGTCCACGTCGTAGGCGGGGGCATCCTCCGCAAGGTACTCGAGCTCGGAAAGATACACGGCGAAGCCCGCCGCGCCGCCGGTCTTTCCCATGCGGTTGACGAGATTGTCGTACCGTCCGCCGGAGAGCACGCCCGCCGCCGCGCCGTCCACGAACCCGCGGAACACGACGCCGTTATAGTAATCCGTGTCGTTCGTCACGGAGAGGTCGAGGTTCACCCGGTAGCTTCCGAAGGCGGAAAGCAGGGCGGTGATGTCCCGCAGCTCCTCCGCGGCCTTGCGGGCGTCCTCCGGCAGAGAGAGGGCCAGAAGCTCCGGCAGGGCCGCCTCCGCCGGACCGCTCAGGCGGCACAGGGTCCGCAGCAGCTCCGCGGTCGTTTCCGGCAGCCCATCCCGACGGCATACGGCGGTCAGCGCGTGGAGGTTTTTTTCCTCCACGGCCCGCAGCACGTCCCGGGACGTTTCTTCGGAAGCGTCCGCCGCGGCGAGCACGCCCGTCAGGATGCCGACGTGGCTCAGGTCGAGGACATAGTCCTCCCGGATGGCGGCAAGGCTTTCCGCCGCCAGCATGACCACCTCCGCCGTGGCGTACAGGTCCGTCGGCCCGACGCATTCGAGGCCGGTCTGCAATATCTCCCGGAAGCCGTCGCCGTTGCGCGGCGCGCGGTAGACGTTTTCCGTGTACCAGAGCTTCCGGACGCGGTCGTCGTCCCGGGTGTTGCGGATGATGGAGAGGGTGACGTCCGGCTTCATGGCCATGAGGCGGCCGTCCGTGTCCGTGAAGCTCAGGATGCGCTCCCCGGCGAGGAAGCTGCGGTTCTGGGCGTAGAGGTCGTACTCCTCGAACTGGCTGACCTTGTACTGCCGATAGCCGAAGCGGCGGTAGAGCTCCCGCAGGGCGCGCTCCACGCGCTCGGCGGACAGGGTCTGCGCGCTCATGCCTTTTCCCCGCCGAGGCGGCTGAGCACCATGGCGTAGCCGCCGTCGCCGTAGTCCAGGCAGCGCTTCACGCGGCTGATGGTGGCGGAGCTCGCGCCGGTGGCGGCGATGGTCTGCTGGTAGGACTGGCCCGCCGCCAGCATGCCCGCGACCTCCTGCCGCTGGGCGAAGGTCAGGACCTCCTTGACCGTGCAGAGGTCGTCGAAGTATTGGTAGCACTCATCCAGGTCCCGCAGGGACAGGATGGCGCGAAAAAGGCGGTCGGTCTGCTCCGAGCGCTTGAGAGACATGGGTTCTTCCTCCAAATCATAAACTGCACTGCTATACTAACAGACTAAAGCGATAAAGTCAACGCACGGGACAATAGAAAAAACACGCCCATGGCAGGGCGTGTTTTGTGCAATCAACCGAGATACATTTTGGTGAGGACGAAGCGGGCGAGCCGGTCCGGCAGCAGCCGCCGGACGAACATCAGCGCCTTGTAGGGGAGGCCGACGGCGACGCGCACGGGCGGGTTCCGGCGTCCGGCGAGCTTTTTCGCGACGTCGGAGACGGAGGAGGGCGGACGGCCGTTCCGCTCATCCCGCTCCATGGCGGCGACGCTCTTTTCGCACACCCCGGCGTAGGGCGATCCCGCGGGCGGGACGTACTTCTGCCGGGCGTCGGTGAAGCCGGTGCAGGTGTCGCCGGGCTCGAGGATCACGGCTCGGACGCCGAAGCGCCGCATCTCCATGCCCACGGCCTCGACATAGGCCTCCAGGGCGTATTTGCTGCTCGAATAGTGGCTCTGCATGGGGATGGGGACCCGTCCGGCGATGGAGCCAATTACGAGGAAGAGGCCGCGGCCCTGGGCGCGCATCTTGGGCAGGATTGCCCGGCCCACGCGCAGTACGCCGAAATAGTTCACGTCCATCTGCCGCTTCGCCAATTCCATGGGCAGTTCCTCCGCCGGGCCGGACACGCCCATGCCCGCGCAGAGGATCGCGATGTCCACGCCGTCCAGGGCGCCCGCGACGGCGTTTACGGAGGCGTCGTCCGTCACGTCCATCCGCCGCAGGGTGAGCGAGCCGCCGCCGGGGTAGTTCGTTACGGTCTCCTCGCAGGAGCGGGACACGCCGAGGACCTGGCAGCCCTCCTTCGCGAAGGCCTCCGCGCAGGCCTTGCCGAGGCCGCTGGAAGCGCCGGTGACGAA
The DNA here is from genome assembly GCA_905234575.1 of uncultured Oscillospiraceae bacterium. Taxonomy (GTDB): domain Bacteria; phylum Bacillota; class Clostridia; order Oscillospirales; family Oscillospiraceae; genus CAJOIG01. The sequence continues at coordinate 409 of CAJOIG010000083.1, read as the reverse complement.
CACGCGGCTTCCGTAGACGTTTTTCATTAATAAACCCTCCGTGAGACTGTGAAAAAAGACGCTTTTCCTCCGTTGACAGAGCAGCGGGGGAGCTCGAGGGGGCAAGGCCCGCATCGAATTTGATCAAGGAGCTTGTCAAAGAGACTTCTTTGACAAGCAACCCTCCGTTTCATCGGGATTATAGCACAGGGACGGCGGACAAATCAATACGGGGCATGTTTCCGACAGGATCCGCATAGCCTTGGAGGGGAGGGATGCGTATGCTGTGCCGGTTTTCCGACCTGCGCGATAAGGAGGTCATCAACGTCAGCACCGGCGTTCGCCTGGGCTATGTCTGCGACGCGGAGATCCAGTGGCCCGACGGCCGGGTCCGGGCGCTGATCGTGCCCGGGCGGGCGAAGTTCTTCGG